>JBEKBL010000288.1:0-3096 GCA_050015415.1 Solirubrobacteraceae bacterium | reverse complement strand
ACGCCTTCCGCCCGCAGACCGTGATCGAGCTGAGCGATGCCTTCACGCGCGCCCGGGAGGACACCGAGGTCGGGGTCATCATCCTGACCGGTGAGGGACCGGACGCGTTCTGCTCGGGCGGGGACCAGCGCGTGCGCGGGGACAGTGGATATCTCGAGGATCCGGGCTCACCCGCTGCCCGCGGCCGCTTCCACGTCACGGATCTGCATGTGCAGATCCGGCGCACGCCGAAGCCTGTTGTCGCGATGGTCGCGGGCTATGCGGTTGGCGGCGGCAATGTCCTACAGGTCGTCTGCGATCTCACGATCGCCGCCGACAATGCCAGGTTCGGTCAGACCGGACCGCGCGTCGGCTCGTTCGATGGCGGCTACGGCGCGAGCATTCTTGCGGCGCAGGTTGGGCAGAAGCGTGCGAAGGAGTTCTGGTTCCTCGCTCGTCAGTACGACGCCGAACAGGCTCTGGCCATGGGGCTCGTGAACGCAGTTGTGCCGCTGGAGCGCCTCGAGGACGAGACGGTCGCGTGGTGCCGTGAGATGCTCGCGCTGTCGCCGTTCGCGTTGCGGCTCCTGAAGGCGAGCTTCAATGCGTCGGAGGATGGGCTCGCGGGGATCCAGCAACTCGCCCACGACGCAAACCTCCTCTTCTACGGCCACGAGGAGGCGCGCGAGGGTCGCACCGCTTACGGCGAGAAGCGCCCGCCGGACTTCACGAGCTTTCCGCGCCGGCCGTGAGGATCTGGCTGATGGCGGCGCGTCCGCGGACGCTGCCCGCCGCGATCGCGCCCGTGCTCGTCGGGACCTCGCTTGCGATCCGCGTCGGCAGGTTTCATCCGCTCGCGTTCGTCGCAGCGCTGCTCGGCGCGATGCTGATCCAGATCGGAACGAACCTGTCGAACGATTACTCGGACGCGCGCCGCGGCGCCGACGCCGACGACCGGCTCGGCCCGATGCGGGTTACAGCCGGTGGACTCGTGCCACCACGTCGCGTGCTCGTGGCGACTTATGTCACGTTCGGGCTGGCGATCCTCTGCGGCGTCTATTTGATCGCGGTCGCCGGCTGGCTGCTGCTCGCCGTCGGCGCCGCATCGATCCTTGCAGGAGTGCTCTACACGGGCGGTCCGCGACCCTATGGCTATGAGGGCCTCGGCGAAGTCTTCGTCTTCCTCTTCTTCGGGATCGTCGCCGTCGCCGGTTCCTACTTCGTTCAGCGCCACAACCTGCCGTGGGAGGCATTCGTGCTGGCGATCCCGGTCGGACTCCTGATCTCAGCGATCCTTGTCGTCAACAACATTCGCGACGTCGAGTCGGACCGTCGCGCCGGCAAGCGCACGCTGGCCGTTCGCATTGGCCGGAGCAACACTCGCGTCCTCTTCGTGGCGATGATCGTCGGCGCGTTCGTTTCAGGACTCGTCTGCTGGATCGCCGGGCCGCTGTCGCCCTGGCTCGCGCTGACGCTTCTCGCAGTTCCGCTGGCTGTCGGCGTCGCCCGCACCGTCTGCACGCGCACCGACGGGCCGTCGCTGAATGTCGCGCTCGCCCGCAGCGGAATCCTCGCGCTCGTGTACTGCCTGCTGCTGAGCGGCGGCGTCCTGGCGAGCTGATGGAGCTCGCACTCGAGCTCCAGGAGCGACGGTTCAGCGAGCCGCAGCGTACAGCGCACGGCACGATCCGCTCGCGCGAGTTGATCGAGATCACGCTGACCGACGACGACGGCGTGAGCGGCCGCGGTGAGGCGGCGCCGCTCGAATCCTACGACGGCGTTCGCACGGATACCGTGCTGAGCGCGCTCGAGGCCTACCGCGCGGTCTGTTCGACGCCGGGCACGCCGGGCGGCCCGATCCTGATCGATCGGTGCCGCGAGCTGGCCGACCTCCCGCAGGCGCTCGCCGCCATCGACATCGCCCTGTGGGACCTGGCTGGAAAGCGAGCCGGGAAGCCAGTCTGCGCGCTGCTCGCCGAGCACCCTGCGGCCCAGATCGCTGTCAACGCGACGATTTCCGCGACCGGCGCCGACGCGGCTGCGGCCGCGGCCGCGTCGGCGATCCGTGCCGGCTACGACTGCATCAAGCTCAAAGTCGGTGTCGGGGACGACCTCGAGCGCGTTCGCAGCGTGCGTGAGGCAATCGGCCCGCATCCACGCCTACGGCTGGACGCGAATGGCGCCTGGTCGGTCGAGCGCGCCGCGGAGTTACTGGACGCGATGGGCGCGTTCGGCCTCGAGCTCGTCGAGGAGCCGGTACGCGGTCTGGAGGCGATGGCGGAGCTACGCGACCGCGTCCCCGTCCGCATCGCTATCGACGAGAGCGCAGCGCTGCCCGGTGCGCTGACGGCGCGCGTCGCCGACGCGGTCTGCCTCAAGATCTCCCGCTGCGGCGGCATCGGCGGCCTGCTTGCGGCTGCGGCGCTGGTCCGTTCGAGCGGTGCCGAGGTCTACCTCGCCTCGACCTACGACGGCGCGCGCGGCATCGCGGCCGCGCTTCACGCGGCCGCGGCCCTGGCTCCGCTACCCGCATGCGGGCTCGCGACGCTGGAGCTGTTCGCCGACGGCCCGTCGCCACTCCCGGTCGTGGCAGGTCACATCGCGCTGCGAGCCGGCCCGGGCCTCGGGATCTAGCCCGTCCGGCCCGCGCCGCTGCGGCAGTCCGGTAACGTGCGTGCGGCCTTTCCGCAGACAACCTGGCGACTCGCGTCGCGTCTCACCGCGTGGCGAAAGCCACCTCACACGGGAGTCCCAACATGATCGGCGTATTCACAGCACGAGGCATCCGCCTGCGTCCCAGCGCACACCGCATCGGCCCGATGCTCCTCGGAGGCATCGCAGCGGCCGGGCTAGCGGCGGGCGCAGCGAGCGCGCAGGCGGCACACGTCGCGGCCGCGGCGCCCTCTGTCTGCAGCCACGTGAGCCCCGCGTCAGTGTCGGCGATCGTCGGCTACTCGGTGCCAGCCGGAGTACAGAACATCATTCACGTGCCGGCAACGCGGACCAATTATGAGATTTCCTCAATCGAGACCACGTGCAGCTTTGGCGCCGAGACGAGCCTCGCGGCTCTCAAGAAGACGGTCCTCCTCGAGAACTCCGTCGCGTCGAAGGCGCTCA
>JBEKBL010000287.1:0-3101 GCA_050015415.1 Solirubrobacteraceae bacterium | reverse complement strand
AAGCGCGTCGCGCTTGACGCGGATGAACGATCCCGCCGCCTCGTTCACGCAGCTCGAGCGGTCCATCGTCACCGCCACTAGCAGTCGATGGACTCCAAAGCTCAGTGTCCGCGCGTCGATCTCGATCGAGAAGCGCTGGTGCGAGGGCTTGGTCAGCGTCTCGCGCTTGCGCCCGTCGAGGTAGAAGGTCACGCTCTTGACCCCGGCCGCCGGAACGTATGCGGACAGTGAGTTCGTCGCGGTCTCCGGGAGACCGGGCAGGTGTGCTGGCGATCTGACGCAGAGCGGCGCTGTGACCCTCGAGCGCTCGGCCGGGTCGTTGCACGTGCCGGTCAGGTTCTGGTTGTTAGCGTCGCCGCCGTAGGTCGCGACCCATTGGTAGGGCCCGGGGCCTGCGGGCGTGAGCGCCGGCGAGACGTAGCTGCCATCGCCGTTGACGGCCACGCTGACCTCGCGCAGCAAATTCGAGCAGGCTGTGTCGCTGGCCGAATACAGCGCGAACATGATCGTGCCTGTCGGGACGGACCCGCCACTCAGCACGGCCGTGTCGCGAATCGTGCCGACGAGCGTCGCGGCCGCCGACCCGTTCGTGACCAGCGCCAATGGCCCGGGGACGGTGGCCGCCACGACGGCGGCCGGCGGTCCGGCCGCAACCGGCACTGGCGCGGGCGGCATCACTGGAGCCGCCGGTATGACGGGAGCCTTGCAGTTCGCGATCGTGAGGCTCGTCGACCCGGAGTTCGAGTTGCCGTCGCGCGTCTCGCCCGAGGACCACGACGACGACGCCGTCACGACCCCGTCGCCGCTCGGGATCGCAACCGTCAACGAGGACGTGCTCCCAGCGAATGACGCCGTCCCTTGCGTCGTCGTGTTGGCGCCGCTGGTGGGTTTGAACACGATCACCCACGCCGGCGTGTTCAGGCCTCCGTTCCCGCTCCCGGACGAGTTGAAATACGTCCAATCAAGGGTCACTGACCCACAGGTCGAGGTCGCGGTGATCGTGTGCGCCGCCGCGCTCGCGGCGGAGATCGCCAGCACCGCGACAGCGAGCAGGATTACGTGCCGCGAGCGACGGAACAGCGCGCGGCTCCTACCGACATCGATCGTGTCCACGGAAGATCTCTTGGGGCTCATGCGGGAAGTCCTCTCGGTCGGCAGAGTTCGGGATCTGCGGCGCCACGGCGGAACGATCCGCGCGAGGCTACGAGCGACGAGGAGTTATGCCGCAACGAGGCCGCCAACTTCGGCGCGCGCAGGATGGCTCCCGACGCGATTGGTGCTCGAGGCGCTGAGCCTCGACACTGCCGACTGGGTGCCTTTACAGCCGTAACATGCTCACCCGCCCAGGTCTAGGGCAAGGTACGCAAACTCCTTTACCACACGCAAGGTACGCAAACCTGCTTACCACACGCAAGGTACGCAAACTTGTTTACCACACGCGGCCGTATGTTGTAAAGCGACGCGGACGGATTGCCTAGACGGCGTTTCCACCGACGTTCTGACTCAACGGGATCGGTCTGCCCGATCCAGGCCCATGAATACTGGCTGTTCCTCGTGGGCGGAGAAGACTGGATTCGGACGCCCGATAGAGACACTTATCGCCACCGCCTATTGCGGGCGTGCTGCCCCCACGTCCTTCAACCGCGAGCGCCGCCACTAGCCACCCAACGCTCGGCGACCCCCACCCGCCCACTGCCGGCAGCTCGGCGAGGCGAGCAGCTCGTCGACGCGGCCAAAGCAAGAAGGCCGCCCGCCGGGAAAGCCAATGAACCCGGTCGGCCGCACCGTAGAAAACCACTCAGGGGTTGGGGTGTCCCCGAATCAAAACTACGGGCGATCACGGTGCTCACGGACGGTACCCAAACCCGATGAATTTGGCATGCAACATCACGCCCCACGGACCGCAGCGCCGAGTGCTGACTGCAAAGCCAACCGTCAGCCGGCCGCGCTTCTATGTGCGGCAACACTTGTGCTCGCGTTGGCGCTCGGGAGTCCTTTGGGCCTGTCGCGTGCCGCCGCCAGTGTTCGCAGCACGACTGCCACCGACGCTGGACCGGTTGCGGCACGGGTCTCTGGTCCCGACCGCGATCCGCTCGCCGTCGCGGCGTCCGGACCCACGCTCGTGGCGACCCGTTCCGTACGCGCCGGGGAGCGAGCGGACGCCACGCTGCAGGTTTCACCCGCGCCCCAGTCGTGCGTGCTCGTCGCGATCAACGAGAGCTCGCGCATGCAGCTCAGCCAGGTGACCCCAACCCACACCACGGTTCGCTGGACGTGGACCGTTCCGGCAAACGCAGGCTCAGCCTCATGGGAACTTTCGGCGAGCTGCTCCATGACCGCGAGCGGAGCCGTCCATACATCGGTCCTCCGCGTGCGGGTGCGCGGCCACCAGAAAGGACCGCGTGTCCTTGCTCGTCATGTGCACGCTCAGCAGCTGGGCTTGGTCTTGGCCGCGTCAAAGCTCGCTCCCGCGATCACAACGCAGCCCACAAGCCAAAGCGTGGGCTCCCATGCTGAGGTGACTTTTTCCGCGGCCGCTGCTGGCACCCCGACCCCCACCGTCCAGTGGCAGGTCTCGACCGACGGCGGCGCCACGTGGAGCAACTCGCGCGGTTTGACCGACGCAACCGAGTCGTTTTCCGCCGACGCCAGCGAGAACGGGTACGAATACCGGGCCGTATTCACGAACGTGGCAGGCACGGCCACAACCGCTGTTGCGACGCTGACGGTTCTTCCAGGGTCCTCCTCGAGCCAGTCGGGATACGTCGCATACGCCGCCCCCGGAGGCGGCTTCAGCGCGGTCAGCGCCAGCTGGACAGTGCCAACCGTCACCTGCAGTGGCGGAGCCACCACCGATGCGGTCCAGTGGGCAGGCATCGGCGACATAACCAGCGTTGCGCAAGACGGCACACGGACGGGCTGCGTCGACGGGTCCCCAGACTACAGCGCGTGGTATGAGATGTACGGCGACCAAGCTGTCAACAGCGGAAGCCTGGTCAGCCTGTCCTCTTCGACCTACCCAGTCGCCCCTGGTGATGGCATGAGCGCCTCGGTGAGCATGTCGGACAGCACTTGGACGCTAGCCCTCAGCGACGCGACGA
>JBEKBL010000286.1:0-3104 GCA_050015415.1 Solirubrobacteraceae bacterium | reverse complement strand
CCGGATCGCGGGCTCTGACTATGAGATCAACGACCGCAACAACGGCTACCGCCACGAACACGCGTTCGTCGACAACATCCGTCGCAACGGCCTACTCCACGAAGCCGACCTGCTACCCGACAGCTACGGCGGCAAATTCCATCCGAACGCCGTCCCCGAACTCTTGGCGTCGCTACCAATCGTCCTGCGCGGCCTCCTACGCCGCAAAATCACAGCGAAAAAAGCATTGCTGCACCCGCACAAAGCATCAAAAGAACTACGCGCCCTAATCGACGAAATCGAAACCGAACCAACCCGCTACGAACTCAACCTCTACGTCACCGGCAACGACAACGACAACGAACCGATCGGCCTTGCGACCGAGGGAGCCGAACGATGAAAGTCGCATACTGGCCGGGCTGCGTCAGCCGCGGGTTCACACCCGAGCTGCATGGTGCGATGGCACAGGTCGCGCCGTTACTGGACATAGAGCTGATCGAACTGGGTCGCGCCAACTGCTGCGGTGCCGGCGTGATCGCCGAGCACAATCAGGAGCTCGCCGACACGCTGAACGCGCGCACCTTCGCGATGGCCCAGCAGACCGACGGCGAGCTGATGATGAACATCTGCTCGACCTGTCAGGGCGCGCAGACCGAATGCCAGGAACGACTCGACGCCAATGCCGTATACCGCGAGCGCGTGAACGGCTCTCTGTCTGGAAGCGGTCTGCACTACGAGCAGGGCATCGTCAACAAGAACTTCCTCTGGGTCCTGGTGGAGGACATCGGCCTCGAGACGCTGCGCGGCATGGTCAAGCGGCCGCTCACGAACCTGCGCGTCGGGCCGTTCTACGGCTGCTACATCATCCGCCCGGCGGACCGCATCGGGATCGACGAGGAGCACCCGCGCGACACCTACCTCGGGCAGCTGATCGAGGCGCTCGGGGGCACGGTGATCGACTACGCAGGCTCGCACAAGTGCTGTGGCTTCCCGATCATCACGATGAACAAGACCGCCTCGCTGAAACAGGCTGGTCGCCACCTCGGCGACGCGATCGACGCCGACGCCGACTGCCTCGTCACACCGTGCCCGCTGTGCCACCTGAACCTGGACCTCCAGCAGCCGCTCGCCGCGGCCGTCGTCGGTCGCCAGCTCGGCATGCCCGTATTGCACCTCCCCCAGCTCGTCGGTCTCGCGCTCGGCCTCTCGCCGAAGGAGCTCGGTATGGGCCGTCACATCGTCAAGCCAAAGCCCGTGATCGACTGGGCGGCGTCGGTTGTCGCCGGCGTCGCCGCGTGAACGCCGGCGCCGGGCCTCGGCGGCGAGCGGCGACGCTCCGCTGAGCCTGTCGGGTTTCTTGCCGGCCAGATCGGGCGCTGCAGCGTGTCGGACAGCTCGGCCTGGCGCGTCGGCTTGCAAACGTAGCGGTCCATAGCAGCCGCCCGCCGGGGAGAACCCGCCAAGTGGAATGTCGGTCGCCGGGCTAGGATTGTTGCGATCGTCACGATGAACGAGCCGTCCGGACCCACGCCGAGCCACGCAGCCTTCGCGCGAGTGGTTCGCGGATCGCTCGCGGGAGTCGAGGAAGCGCTCTACATGATCGTTGGCGTGCTGCTGCTGGTTGCCGCCGTGCTCGTGGTCGTTGGAGCAGTCCACGACGTGGTGAGCGAGATCAGCCACAACGAGGACGCGGTCGATATCGGGGTCACCCTGCTCGACCGAATCCTGCTCGCACTGATCGTCGCCGAGCTGCTCCACACGCTCCGCTACGTCGTGCTCCGCGGCGAGATCGTGGTTGAGCCGTTCCTGTTCGTCGGCCTGATCGCCGTCGTCCGGCGAATCCTGATCGTCACCGCCGAGCTCGAGCACCTCAACCTGAGCGGGCGAGCGCTGACCAACGAGCTGCTCGAGCTTGGGCTGCTAGGACTCCTCACGCTGGCTCTCGCCGTGGCGATCTACCTCGTGCGGCGAAGCGGTGACAGCAGCGGGCCAGAGATCGGCGAGCCGTTGCCGGGTCTCGCGCCACCAGCCGCTTCCGGCTGGCGCTAGCGAAGCGGGACCGATGCCGCGGCAGCGCGTCCGCCGAGCAGACCGCGCTCGTTCAGCAGCTCGGCGATCTGCACGGCGTTCAATGCCGCGCCCTTGCGGAGGTTGTCGCCGACCACGAAGAGGTTGAGCGAAAACGGGTCATCGAGGTCGCGGCGCAAACGCCCGACGGCGACCTCGTCGCGACCCGCGTAGTGGGCGGGCGTCGGCAGCGGGTCGAGGACCACGTTGGGGAACGACACGAGCGCCGTGGCCGCGCCGTCCAAGTCAGGCTCGCGCTCGAACGTTGCGCGCAGCTCGACCGCGTGACCGACCATCACGGGAACGCGGACACAGGTCGGGCTCACACGGAGCCCGGGAAGCTCGAGGATCTTGCGTGATTCGTTGACGAGTTTCATCTCCTCGTCGCTGTAGCCACCGTCGGCCTGCGCCCCGAGCCACGGCACGACGTTGTAGGCAAGCGGAGCCGCGTGAACGCTGTGCTCGATCTCTGCGATCGCCGTGGCTCCGTCGGTGATGAGCAGCTCGCGGGAGGCGTGCAGCCGCGGAACCTGCGCGGCGAGCTCGTCGATTCCCTTCCTTCCGGCGCCGCCCGCTGCCTGGAAGCTCGTCGCGACGACCGCGACAAGTCCGAAGGCGTCGTGCAGTGCCTTCAGCGGCAGCATGATCGTCATCGTCGTGCAGTTCGGGTTGGCGACGATGCCGTGGGGGATCGAGTCGAGCGCGTGCGGGTTGACCTCGCTGACGACGAGCGGGACCAGCGGGTCCATCCGCCACGCGCTCGAGTTGTCGACGACGATCGCCCCGGCGGCGGCGAACCGCGGAGCCCACTCGCGCGATGCCCCACCGCCGGCGGAGAACAAAGCGAGATCGAAGCCGGTGATCGTGTCGTCGCGAAGCGGACGCACCTCGCCGACGCCCTCGATCGTGCTGCCAGCCGAGCGCTCGGAGGCGAACGCGACGATCTCGCGGAACGGGAAGTCGCGCTCAGACATCACGCTCAGCATCACCGCTCCGACCGCCCCGGTCGCGCCAACCACGGCGACGCGCGGACCGGGGGTCATCGTGCGCCCCCGAAC
>JBEKBL010000285.1:0-5783 GCA_050015415.1 Solirubrobacteraceae bacterium | reverse complement strand
GTGAAAGCCCAGTTCAGCAGCGAGGTCCGGCCGTTCTCGCGCTCGCGACCATCGTAGGCTCGCTCGGCGCTCGCCGGCTCACCTCGCGGGGACCCTAGGCGCTCCGCGCCATCTCGCCGCGGAGCGCCTTCAGTCCTGCGACGTAGATCTCCGAGAAGGTCGGGAACGGCTGGATCGTGTCGGCCAGAGTTTCGAGCGGGATGCGGGCGCGGATCGCGAGCGTGGCTTGCTGCAGCCACTCCCCTGCCTCTGGGCCGAGAGCGTAGGCACCGGTCAGTCGCTCGCCGTCGCTGAGGAGCGTCAGGAAGCCGTTGTCATCGGCGTACGCTCGCGTGTAGGTCGCGGTCTTCGCCACCTCGGACACGGGGACCGTAGCGCTGAAGCGGCTGGCGGAAGCGCCCACTGCCGCGGCTTGCGGGTCGGTGTAGACGACGCGCGGGACGGCGTCGTAGTTGGCCTCTCGCGGCTCTCCGAGGATGTTCGCGGCCACCACCTCCCCTTCGTACTTGCCGACGTGCGTCAGCGGCCAGATGCCGTTCACGTCGCCGATCGCCCAAAGATTCTCCGCCACGCGCAGGTGCGCGTCGACCGGCACACCGTGAGCGTCTGGCTCTACGCCGACGGTCTCGAGGCCAAGCCCGTCGACCCGGGGGCGCCGGCCCGTGGCGACCAGAAGCCGATCACCGCGCAGATCGCGCCCATCGTCGAGGGTGAGGACGTATTCCTCGTCCTCGTGTCGTGCGGCCGTCACATTCGCTGGGAGGACGAGCTCGATGCCCTCGCGCCGCAGAACCTCGCCGAGTGCCTCGCCGAGCGGAGCCGGCTCCCGGCCGAGCACGTGCTCGGCCATGTCGATGACTACCGCTTCGCCCCCGAGACGGCGCACCGCCTGCGCCATTTCGACCCCGACCGGCCCGCCGCCGAGGATGAGCAGGCGGCGCGGGATGGCTTTCATCGAGGTCACCTCGCGATTGGTCCAGACGCCCTCGAGCTCGCGCAGGCCCTCGACGGGTGGAATGACCGCATCCGCGCCGTTCGCGAGAACCACGTGCTCAGCGGTGTGGCGCACGCCGTCGACCTCGACAACGCCCGGGCCGGCGAGCCGGCCGCTGCCCCGCAGCAAGTCGATGCCTCGATCGGCCAACCAATGCTCCTGCCCGGCATCGGAATAGTCCGAGACCATGAAGTCACGCCAGGCAAGCGCCGCCTCGACATCGACCTCGGCGCTCGCGGCGGCCTGGCGCGCCTGATACACCGCCTCGCCCGGGCGCAGCAGCGTCTTCGACGGAATGCACGCCCAGTAGGAGCACTCCCCTCCGACCAGCTCGCGCTCGACGATCGCCACACGCAAACCGCCTTCGGCCAACGCGCCCGCGCAGTGCTCACCCGGCGAGCCCCCTCCCAGCACGATCACGTCGAAGTCGCTGCTCACGTCGGTAGCTCCTCACCAGCCCGTTCGCGCACCATGTACAGGGCGTACCAGTCCGGCCAGTCAGGGTCCGCCTGGCCCGTCCGCGCCTCGTGTTTGCCGTGCGCCTCGGCGGCGCGCCTGAGCGCAGCCGCGAGATCTTCAACTGACTCGTATGTCGGGTCCATCAGCCTCTTCTTTCAGCGACCAGGCAGCCGCGTCGTGATCTCCTGGAGCAGCCAGCCGTTGCCGTCCGGATCGCTGAACGCCGCGAACGAGCCGTAGGTACCGCGATCGGGCGCCGGCCCGGGCACGCGGCCCGAGTCGCGAAATCGGGCACCCGGCGCCCCCTCGTGGAACACCTCGCCTACGTCGACACCACGGGCGAGCAGCTCCTCGCGCGCAGCCTCGATGTCGAGGACGGCCAGGTACAGACTCTGGGCCGAGCCCGGCGCGTCCGACGCGATATTCGTACCAAATTGGATCGAACATCCGGAGCCCGGAGGCGTGAACTGAACCAGTCGGAAATCGTCACCCCGGGCTACGTCGGCGTCAAGCCTCCAGGCGAGGCCGCCATAGAACTGCTTTGCCCGCTCGACATCCGAAACCGGCAAGACCACGACCTCGAGCCTGAAGTCTCCGGCCTTCAGCGACGCGGTCTCGGCCTCGCCCGTGCTGCCCGCCTCGACACTGCTCATCTCGCCTCCATCGGTTGGCAGCGCCAAAGCCCGGCGCCACGTTGTCGCCCCTGCCGTGAGGCTTGCGTCGTTACGATTGCGGCGGGTTCCAGAGCGCCGCAGGAGTTGACTTGAGCAACCTTAGACTGAGCATCACGATGTCGCTAGACGGCTATGTCGCGGGTCCCGCGCAGAGCGAGGAGAACCCGCTCGGAGTGGGCGGGATGGAGTTGCACGAGTGGTTCTTTCCGCTCAAGGAGTTCCGCGAAATGCACGGCGAGCAGGGCGGCGAGATCAACGCCAGCTCCCCGGTGGTCGATGAGCGCCGCGCAAACATCGCCGCGACGATCATGGGACGCAACATGTTCGGCGGCGGCAACGGGCCGTGGGGCGAGGATCCGTGGCGAGGCTGGTGGGGCGAGGATCCGCCCTACCACCATCCGGTGTTCGTGCTCACTCACCACGCGCGCAAGCCGCTCGAGATGAATGGCGGCACCACCTTCCATTTCGTGACCGACGGGATCGAGTCGGCGCTCGCGCAGGCCAAGGACGCGGCCGAGGGCCAGGACATCTGGCTTGCCGGCGGCGTGTCGACGAGCTCGACATCTCGATCGCGCCCGTGATCATGGGCGGCGGCGAGCGCCTATTCGACGGCCTCGAGCACGGGGCGCCCAAGTTGACGCAGATCCGGGCAGTTGACGCGCCCGGCGTCACACACATCAAGTACAAGATCGGCTGAAACACGCAGCCCTATTGACAGAGTCGGTCAGGCTACGGGGTCCACGACCGCTCACAGCGAGAGACAATCGCGACCGCCTGTGGGGACATCCCGGCTACGGCATGCGTGTGGCTTCTCCCTGTTTGCAAGGCTCGCATAGTCGCGGCGGCTATGCGAGCCTTCGTCACCGCTTCCCGATCACCATTCCGTATCGATGGCCCATCCCGAACCTGAGCGCCACCTGTTGCGCGCCCGCGACCTGGCGGACACGCGCTATGCCGAGCAGATTGACGTCGCGGCGATGGCGTCCGCTGCCGGCCTCTCCAGAGCGCATTTCAGCCGATCCTTCACGCGTGCTTTTGGTGAATCGCCCGGCGCCTACCTGCTGACCCGCCGGCTCGAGCGCGCGGCGGCGCTGCTTCGCAACACTGACCACGGCGTCGCCGAGGTGTGCTTCGAGGTGGGGCTCACGAGCGTCGGTTCCTTCACCACGTCCTTCAAGCGCATCTACGGCCAAACCCCGACCCGCTACCGCGCGTCCAACCCGCCGGCGGCGACCTGGGCGATGGTGCCCAGCTGCCTGGTCCAGGAGCACGCGCGGCGCCGGAACCGCACAATTCGAGAAGACACGCCGGCCGCTGAGGGCTAGCTTCCGCTGCATGATCTCACTAGCCATGACCCAGATCTGGGTCCACGACCAAGACGTAGCCAAGGAGTTCTACACAACCAAGCTGGGCTGGGAGGTGCGCCAGGACGCGACGATCCCCGAGTTGGGCGGGTTCCGCTTTCTGACCGTCGGCCCGCCCGCCCAGCCCGGTATCGCCGTCGCGCTGCTGCTGGTGCCACCACCTCCGATCTTCGACGAGGAGACGGCGGCTGAGCTCAAGGCACTGGTGGCCAAGGGCAAGGCTGGCAGCCTGTTTCTGTCCACCAACGACATCCACACCGACTATGAAGCGCTGAAAGGTCGTGGCATCGAGTTCTACGAGGAGCCGACGGAGTATCCATACGGCACTGACTCGGGCTTTCACGATCCATCCGGCAACAGCATCCGGCTAGCCCAGGTCAAGCCGGAGTTCAGCTCCACGCGTCAGTCAATCAGCGCCTGAGGCCGGTCGACCCGGTGGGGGGATTTGGGCACAGGCCCCCCACCAAACCGGCCCCGTGACCCTGAACAGCGCTGCAGCGCCGCGCTGCCGCTGATCGCGCAAAGGAGCAACGCGGTGGGGGCATAGACTCCGATCGCGGCGGAACGGTCTGCGCCAACAGCGGGGAGATCCACGATGGCGATCGTGCAACGCAATATCCGAGTCAACGCCTCGCCGGAGGCGACCATGGCGCTCTTGAGCGATGCCAGTCGCTGGCCGGACTGGTACCCGGGCATGACGGAGATCAAGATCGACGCTCCCTTCCCCGAAGCGGGTGGCAAGGTCGTCTTCAAGGTGAAGTCGGCGGGCATGTCCATGCCGATCACCGAGACCGTTCTCGACTACCAGCCGGGCAAACTGCAGCTTTTCCAAATGGACGGCATGTTGTCGGGGCGCGCTCGCTGGGAGCTCACCCCGGAAGGCGATGGAACCCGTCTGACCACGACGTTCGACTACGCGCTGCCAGGCGGCGTGTTCGGCAAGATCGCGGATGCGCTAATCGTTAGGCGCCTGAATGCCAAGAGCCTCGAAGACGGTCTCAGCAACTTCAAAGCGCTCGTCGAACGGCAATAGGAGCCAGCTTCGGGCCCAGCGGGATGACGCGATCCCCGGGCCAGGCGCAGTGCCAGCCGTGGCGGCGCCTCGCTGCGCACCCGTGTGATTGTCGTTGGTCGTGCAGAGCAGCAGCACCGTTATGGCTGGCCCTGACGAGTCGAGCGGTTACTGAGGGGCGCGGAGCATGCTCGTGACGGGAGGGCACTCGCCGGCCTCGGCAATGCTCGTGACCTCGAAGCCGTGCCGCTCGTAGAACGAGATCGTTCGTGGGTTCGGTGTCTCGAGGTATGCAGGCGCCCGGTTCGCGTCGACGATCGCCAGGCACTGCTCCAGAAGCTCTCCGCCGAGCCCGGTCCCGCGCCGAGCAGGGTCAACGCCCAGCCACGGCAGGTACCAGTGGGGGAAGGTCGGATGCGCGGCGTCCATCTGCTCCAGGACCGCGAACATGTCCGCATGTTGTTCCGCCGGCACGCCGTTGCTGAGCGCGGCGATGAACGGCTCAGCAGCGAGCTGGGCGCCTGGAGGAAGCCACAGAGCAACGGCCGCGAAGTCCGCAAGCATCCACACCGTGCGGTGAGCGAACGCCGCTCCGCCGAAGGCGGCGACGAACGCGGGGAAGTGAGTCAGATACTGCAGTGGGTCCGTGAACAGCCAGCGTTCGACAGGATCCTCGATGAAGGCCGAGACGAGAGTCGCGACGACCCGCGCTTGGTCGCGGTCGCTCGCGGGCGCGAACAAAAGCCCACTCACCGACGCGATGCTACCCGTTTGGGGCCGCGCTCCGGCCCCGCGTAAAGCCGCCCACGCGCGCTCCTTCACGAGCAGTAAGGAATGTCGCTCGCTCGCACGACGGAATGCGTTATGGCGGCTGTCTCTTACGCCTGGAGGCGTCGGGCTCCAAGCCGTCGGCTCACGTGCACAAGCGCCGGTGTGCGGTAGATCTCTTGTGAGTCTTGCGGCCGGCGGCGACGCTCGGAGAGATGTACGAGATCGACGCTCGCGAGCACGCTCAATGCGACCGCAATCCAGATGCCGAGCACGAGCAGTGGGTGGCCGAGTTCATGCCCATGGAAGTAGATGACGTCCCGCGCGCCGCGGACGATCGCATTATTTGGAAGCCATGGTGCGATCTGACGAAAGCCATCCGGCAGAAAGGCAATCGGTACCGAACCACCGGAGACCGCGTTGCCGACAAAGATGAACGCGACTGCCGCGAGGGCCGTGCCGGGCAAGCCGAAGACCGCTTGCAGAGCCGCGACGAACAGCACGAAGGAAAG
>JBEKBL010000284.1:0-3131 GCA_050015415.1 Solirubrobacteraceae bacterium | reverse complement strand
CCCTCCTCACGCGCCATGACGGAGGCGATCCGCAGGGCAAAGCATTTCTTGCCGAGCAGAGCGTTGCCGCCGTAGCCCGAGCCGAACGAGGAGATCTCGCGCGTGTCGGGGAAATGGACGATGTACTTGTCATCCGCGTTGCACGGCCACGGCACGTCCTCGACGCCGTCAGCGAGCGGCGCCCCGACCGAGTGCAGGCAGCGGACGAACTCCCCGTCGTCGCCAAGCAGCTCGAGCACGGCACTGCCGGCGCGCGTCATGACGGTCATGCTGAGCGCGACGTACGCCGAATCGGTGATCTCGACGCCGATCTGCGACAGCTCCGAACCGAGCGGGCCCATCGAGAACGGCACGACGTACATCGTGCGCCCGCGCATCGCACCCGTGAACAGGCCGGTGAGGGTGTCGCGCATCTCTGCCGGATCGCACCAGTTGTTCGTCGGGCCGGCATCCTCCTGGCGGCGCGAGCAGATGAACGTGCGGTCCTCGACACGCGCGACATCACCTGGATCTGACCGCGCGAGGAACGAGTCCGGGAGGCGCTCGGGATCGAGCCTCTCGAAGGTGCCGGCGTCAAGCAGCGTCTGGCAGAGCCGGTCGTACTCGGCGAGCGACCCGTTGCACCAATAGATATCCGCAGGCTGCGTGAGCGCGGCCACTTCCTCGACCCACGCGAGCAGTTGCTCGTTGGCGGTTGGTGCGCTGGTCTCTATCACGGGAAGCTCACTCCTTTTTGGTCTTCGCGGCACTGCCGCCAGGCTGACTCGAGCTCTCCTCCGCGGGTGCGGTCTCGGGTTTTCGTGGGATCAGCGACAGACGCTTGAATTCGGTCACGAGGACGCCATCCTGGTTGAAGACGCGCGTGTGGACCTTGACCACGCCGCGGTCGGGCTTGGAGCCCGACGGTCGGCATTCGAGCACCTCGGATTCGACGAAGAGCGTGTCGCCGTGAAACACCGGCGCCGGGTGGCTCAACTCCTCGGTTGCGAGGTTGGCAAGCGACTTCCCCGACACGTCGGGAACCGACAGCCCCAGCGCCAGCGAGTAGACGTAGGTGCCGACGACGACGTTCCGGCCCTGAGGTGAGGCGGCTGCGAACACGTCGTTGGTATGCAGCGGGTGGTGGTTCATCGTCAGCAGGCAGAAGAGGTGGTGCTCGCCCTCGGTGATCGTCTTGGCGGGCCAGTGCTTGTAGACCGCGCCGACCTCGAACTCCTCGAAGTAGCGACCGAGCGGCCGGGCCCCGCTTGCCTCGCGGCTGGCCTGGTCGGTATCTAGAGGAGGCGTCACGTGAGTCTCGAAAACGCGGAAGCGCCCCATCTGGAGCGCCAATTGCGATGCCACGGGTCGGGGGTGCGAGCCCTGCGAGACCGAAGAGCATACATCTGCTTTAAGTCTCTGCGCAAGGTGGAGGCGCTCGCCGATCCCCGCACGACACCGGGCCGGGCCGACCTGAGACGATGCCCGCGGTCACCGGCGACCGTCGCCGGCGGCGGCGAAACAAACCCAGAGGAGCCGGAAGTGCGAAACCCCCGAGACTTCACCAGGCCGCTCGCGATCGGCGCGCCGATGCCGCTCCGCGAGATACCGGTGACACCGTCGCGGATGATCCACTTTTTCGACCCGTCGAACGAGAGCATGGCGGCCAAGGTTCCAGCGCTTGCCGCGCAGAGCGACATCGTGCTCGGCAACCTCGAGGATGGCGTGCCGGTCGATCGCAAGCTCGCTGCCCGCGACGGACTCGTTCGCGTCGCCCGCGAGGCAGACCTGGGCGGCGCCGCTCTGTGGGCGCGGATCAATGCGCTCGAGTCGCCATGGGCGCTCGATGACCTGACGACGCTGGTTGGCGAAATCGGCGGGCGCCTCGCGGTGGTGATGGTGCCGAAGGTGGAGGGCGCCTGGGACATCCACTACGTCGACCGGCTGCTTGCACAGCTCGAGGCCAAGGCGGGACTCGATCGTCCGATCCTCGTGCATGCGATTCTCGAGACGGCGCTTGGTGTCGTGAACGTCGAGGAGATCGCCGCCGCAAGCCCGCGGATGCAGGGCATGAGCCTGGGTCCCGCCGACCTCGCGGCGTCGCGGCGGATGAAGACGACGCGCGTCGGCGGCGGCCATCCGGGCTATGTCGTGCTCGCTGACCCCGATCCGGACGCCGCCGACGGCGTCCGCACCGCGAGCCAGCAGGACCCCTGGCACTACACGCTCGCGAGGATGGTCGACGCGTGCGCCGCGACCGGCATCCTGCCTTTCTACGGGCCGTTCGGCGACATCCGCGATCTCGCCGGCTGCGAGGCGCAGTTCCGCGCCGCGTTTCTGCTCGGCTGCGTCGGCGCGTGGTCGCTTCACCCCAATCAGATCGAGGTCGCCAAGCGCGTGTTCAGTCCCGATCCCGCCGAGGTGGCGTTCGCGCGGAAGGTTGTCGAAGCGATCCCGGACGGTGCCGGGGTCCACATGATCGACGGCAAGATGCAGGACGACGCGACCTGGAAGCAGTGCCAGGTGATGCTGACGCTGGCCGAGATGCTCGCGCAAAAGGATCCGGAGCTCGCAAAGGCATATGGCTTTTGAACGGCGCGTGCTCGCGCCGGTGCTCTGCGTCCTCGCCGTGTCGGCCATTGGCGCGACCGCCTTCGCGGCATCCGTTTCGAGTGTGGCGGAGCGGAGCGGCGGCGTGAGCGCAACCCTCAGCTACCGCCACGACGCGAATGACGCAGTCGAGCCTTTCAGCGACCTGCAACTCACGATCGCTCGCAATGGCAAGACGCTCTACCGCGCCGCGGTTGCAAACACGGCGTGCGGGACGATGTGCTGGCCGAACCTGCCGGACGCGCTGCGGGTCGCCGACGTCGAGGCCGACAGCCAGCCCGACGTGCTCCTCAACCTCTACACGGGCGGCGCGCACTGTTGCAACGTCACCGATGTTTTCCGCTACGACGCAGCACACGACGACTACTCCTCGCTCCTCCACGTCTGGGGCGACCCGGGCTACTCGCTAGAGCGGTTGGACGCCGGCAATGCCTACGACTTCGTCACCTACGACGACCGCTTCGCCTATGAGTTCACGGCGTTTGCCTTCTCGGGACTGCCGCTCCAGATCCTGCGGCTCGACGGCGACCGGTTCATCGACG
>JBEKBL010000283.1:0-3132 GCA_050015415.1 Solirubrobacteraceae bacterium | reverse complement strand
ACCAAAGTTCTGGCGGATGATCAAGGACCTGCTCGAGTTCAACCGCTCGCTGGCGAAGCTCCTCAGCGAAGCTGTCGACGAGGATCGCTCGCTGCGCGCGTTCGTCGAGGATGGCGGCTACTCGCGCTGGTTTATCGAGCGCCTGATCGTGCCGCAGGCCTCCGCGGTGTGGTCCGCCGATCCGGCGGGCATGTGGGACTTCCCCGTTCGATTCCTCGCCGAGTTCTTCCAAAACCATGGCATGCTCGGCTTCCGCGACCGCCCGCAGTGGCAGACCGTCGTCGGCGGCTCGGCGCGCTACGTCGAGGCGCTCTCGGCACCCTTCGCCGACCGGGTGCGACTGAACACCGGGGTAGCGTCGATCCGCCGCCACCCGGACCGCGTCGAAATCCAGCCGCGCAGTGGGGAACTGGAGCACTTCGACCTCGCGATCATCGCCTGCCACGCCGACCAGGCGCTCGCCGCGCTCGCGGACCCGACGCCCACCGAGCTCGAGGTGCTCGGAGCGTTCGCCTACTCGGCAAACGAGGCGGTATTGCATACCGATGCGCGCCTCCTGCCGCGCCGTCGCTCGGTCCGCCAGGCCTGGAACTATCACCTCTTCGAGGAGCCACGGCCACAGACGACGGTGACCTACTACATGAATCACCTGCAGCGACTGAACTGCGCCGAGGACTACTGCGTATCACTGAACGTGAGCGAGTTGATCGATCCGTCGAAGGTGATCCGCCGAATCGACTACACCCATCCGATTTACACGCGGGCGAGCGTCGCCGCGCAACCCCGCTGGCGGGAGATCTCGAGCACCGGGCGCACACGCTACGCTGGCGCTCACTGGGGATCGGGGTTCCATGAGGACGGCGTGGTTTCGGGGCTGCGTGCGGTGAACGGGCTATGAGCGGCACACCGGAGAGCTGCCTCTACGACGGCTGGGTTCGCCACCGCCGCTTCATGGGCGTCGAGCACGAGCTGCGCACGCACTACTTCACCGCTTATCTCGACCTCGATGAGCTGCCCGAGCTGTTCGACAACAGCCGGCTCTGGTCGGCACGCGGGCGGGCGATCGCCGCGTTTCGCCGCGATGACCATCTCGGTGATCCGACGCGTTCGCTCGCCGACGAGGTGCGCCGGCTCGTCGCGGCACGCAGCGGCAGCGCGCCGGCCGGCCCGATCCGGCTGCTGACGAACCTCCGCTACTTCGGGCACTGCTTCAACCCTGTGAGCTTCTACTACTGCTTCGCTGCGGACGGCGAGCGGGTCGAGGCCGTCGTGGCGGAGGTGACGAACACGCCGTGGGGCGAGCGCCACGCCTACGTGCTCGAGCCCGCGGCCGACCGCCCACCGGGCGCGGTCCTTCGCGGTCGCTTCGCGAAGGAGTTCCACGTGTCGCCGTTCATGGGCATGGATCACACCTACTCGTGGGCGATGACCGAGCCCGGCGAGCAGCTCGTGGTCCACATCGAAAGCGCATTCACGGGCACTCCGGGCGACGGCGGATCCTGCCTCGCGACGGACGCGCGCGGCGCCGGGAAGGACACCCGAACGGCGGAGCCGGCGGGCCAGCTCGCCTTTGACGCGACTCTGTCGCTGCGGCGTCGTGAGCTGAGCCCGGCGACGATGCGCCGCCTGCTGGCGCGCCACCCGATGATCACGCTGCGCTCGCAGCGCCAGATCTACACCCACGGGCTGCGACTGAAGCTCAAAGGCGCGCGCTACCACCCCAACCCGAGCGGCGCGCCCCTGATCGGCCGCTCGCGCCGTCGCCACGCACAACGCTCGCGCGAAACCGTCGTCTCGAGTGCCGACCATGCGGCGGCGCGTGGCGCTCCAGTCGGAGGTGCGTAGGTGTCGCGCGCGTTCGTGCTGACGCTCCTGCGACTGACCCGGCACGGGGTGCTCGAGGTTGTGGACGGCGAGCGCAGCTTCGTCTTTGGTCGCGCCGCGGTCGGAGCTCCCACGGTCAGGGTCGTCGTCCATGACCGCCGCTTTTATCGCGCGCTGCTGCGCGCTTCGCTCGGGCTCAGCGACGCGTATGCCGAGGGCTGGTTCGACTGCGCGGACCTGCCCGAGCTGGCGCGCCTGGCAGCGCTCAACATGCCCGCGACCGACCGCTGGCGGCGTGCGCTGCGACCCCTCGTCGCGCTCCCACAAGCCGGCATGCGCTGGCTCGCGCGCAACACCCCGGCCCGCGCGCGCCGCCAGATCGCGGCGCACTACGACCTTGGTAACGACCTTTTCAGCCTGATGCTCGATGAGACGATGATGTACTCCTGCGCGATCTTCGAGCAGCCCGGCAGCTCGCTGCGCGACGCCCAGATCACAAAGCTCGACCGCATCTGCCGCAAGCTCCGCCTCCAGCCGAGCGACCATGTGCTCGAGATCGGCAGCGGCTGGGGCGGCTTCGCGATCCACGCCGCGAGCAACTACGGTTGCCGCGTCACCACGACGACGATCTCCGAGGCCCAGCACGCCCTCGCGCGGCAGCGGATCGCGGCGGCGGGACTCGAGGACCGCGTCACCCTGCTGCTCGAGGACTACCGCAACCTCACCGGAACCTTCGACAAGCTCGTCTCGATCGAGATGATCGAGGCGGTCGGCTGGCAGTACTTCGACACCTTCTTCAAGCGCTGCGCGGCGCTGCTCGAGCCCGACGGCGCCATGCTCCTGCAGGCGATCACGATCGACGGTCGCGCTTACAGCGTCGAGAAGGGGAAGAAGAGCTTCGCCAACACGCACGTCTTCCCGGGCGGCTGTCTCCCCTCGCTCGAGGTCATCTCGCGCTCGGTCGCGCGCGTGACCGACATGCGCCAGATCCACCTCGAGGACATCACATCGCACTACGTCCGGACGCTGCGCTGCTGGCGCGAAAACTTCCGCGCCCAGCTGGACCACGTGCGCTCGCTCGGCTACGACGGCCGCTTCCAGCGCACCTGGGAGCTATACCTCGCCTACTGCGAGGGCGGCTTCGGCGGTGGCCGGATCGGTGACGTGCAGCTCCTGCTGGCAAAGCCGCAATTCGCCGCCGAGGCAACGCCCGAGCGCGTCTGAAGCGGTCGGTCCCCGCGACGCGGCCGCTAGACTGCCCCGATGGACCGGCGCCGAGCGAGTCAGGTGCGGGTCACAAACTGGTCC
>JBEKBL010000282.1:0-3144 GCA_050015415.1 Solirubrobacteraceae bacterium | reverse complement strand
GACCCCCTTCCCGGCGGTGAGGCCGTCGGCCTTCAGCACCGTGGGATAGGAGGTGATCGCGGCGAGGCCCTCGTCGACAGTGCGCACGCGCGTCCAGGAGGCGGTAGGTACGCCCGCGGCGGCCATCGCGCGCTTGGCGAACTCCTTCGAGCCCTCGAGCTTGGCGGCGGCGGCGGTCGGCCCGAAGGCCGTCACGCCGGCCTGCGTGAGGGCATCGACGAGCCCGGCGACGAGCGGCGCCTCAGGGCCGACGACGACGAGCTCGACCGCCTCGTCACGCGCAGTGTCGACCAGCCGATCGACGTCGTCGGCGGCGATCTCGAGCAGGCGTGCATCCGCCGCGATCCCCGGGTTGCCGGGAGCGCAGAGCAGCTCGGGGCGCTGGGGTGAGCGGCGCAGCGCGTGCACCAGGGCGTGCTCGCGCCCGCCCGATCCGACCACCAGGACCTTCATCGCGCGATCACGGCACCGGTTTCTAGCGCATCCCGGTCGCATCCGTGATCACGGTCGTACGTGCGTGATAACGTACAGCCATTCCGACGCGTGACTGGAACGCGACTAGCTACGACACGATCTCGGCGCCGCAGCAGGCATGGGGCGCGAGGGTCGTCGAGCGCCTCCAGCTGAGCGGCGACGAGGTCGTTCTCGATGCCGGCTGCGGCACCGGGCGCGTGACGGAGCTGCTGCTGGCGCGGCTTCCGCGCGGGCGCGTCGTCGCCGTCGACGGCTCGGCGGCGATGGCCGAGGTGGCCCGCTCGCGGCTCGACCCGCAACGCGTCGAGGTGATCTGCGCCGATCTGCTCGAGCTCGAGCTGCCCGAGCGGCTGGACGCCGCGATCTCAACCGCGACGTTCCACTGGATCTTCGATCACGACACCCTTTTCGCGCGGATTCGCGGAGCGCTCCGCGAAGGAGCCCAGTTCGCCGCGCAGTGCGGCGGCGCCGGGAACATCGACCGGGCTCGGCGCCTCGGCGCCGAGCTGGCGTCGCGCGAGCCCTACGCCGAGCACCTCGCGACGATCGGCGATCTCTGGCATTACGCGACGGTCGAAGAGACCCGCGAGCGCCTGTCCCGCGCGGGCTTCGCGGTGCGCGCCTGCTGGCTCGAGCCGAAACCGACGACGCCGCCGCGGCCGCGCGAATTCCTCGAGACCGTCATCTTCGCGCCCTACCTCGAGCGGCTTCCGGAGCAGCTCCGGCCGGGGTTCCTCGACGAGCTCCTGCCGGAACTCGGCGAGCCACTGGTGCTCGACTACGTACGGCTCAACTGGGACGCGGTGGCCGCTTAGCGGTCCGCGGGCTGCTCGTTTCACGGGATAGACCCATTTCACCGGCAGGCGTTGGCTAGCCTCGTCGGCAGGAGCCGAACCCGACGTCAGGACCCGAGGAGGCCATCAGATGCGAGGCACCAGCCGCAGGCGACTGCTAGCCACAACGATTGCGGCGACCCTGCTGGCCGGCGCGAGCACGGCGATCGCCCACCCATTCCACCACCGCTTTCCGCACCCGTTTCCGCCAACGCCTCCCGCGGCAGCCTCCTTCACCGACCAGGTCTTCTTCAACGGCGCGACGCTGACCCATACGACGAGCGGCGGCAGCGAAGCACTGACCCAGCCCGACGACATCACGTTCGGCGATGGTCACGTCTTCGTCGCATTCCAGAACGGCGTGGGGCCACAGGGTCAGCCGAGCTCATCGGGCAATACCGCCAGCACGATCGTCGAGCTCGACGGCTCGGGCGACGCGATCAGGCAGTGGGATGTCGTCGGCAAGTGCGACGGCCTGACCGCCGATCCGTACACCGGCCAGGTGGTCGCGACGGTCAACGAGGACGCGAACTCAAGCCTCTACACGATCGACCCGGATAGCGGCACCGTTCAGCACTATGCCTACAGCGAAGCGCTCCCGCACGGCGGCGGCACCGACGCGATCTCGTTCTACCGCGGGCTGATGCTGATCAGCGCCTCGGCGCCCGGCACCGCCGGGGCCAGCGCGCCGCAGGCGACCTACCCGGCCGTCTACGACGTCACACTCGACCCGTCGAGCCACATCGCCACGGTCCAGCCTCTGTTCGACGACGAGGCGAGCGCGACGATCGTGAACCTGGGAATGTGGGGAGCGACGACGCTCGCCTTGACCGACCCCGACTCCAACGAAGACGTGCCTTGGTACGCACCGCGATTCGCCGGCGAGTTCATGCTGACGAGCCAGGGCGACCAGCAGCAGATCTACGTCGCCGGCGCCGGCACTCCGTGGCAGTCGCTGTCGGTGCTGAACCTCTCGAGCTCGGTCGACGACACGGCCTGGCCGTCGGTGCCGTGGGGCGCGCTCCTCGTGACCGACAACTCGGGCGACACGATCGACAAAATCACCGGGCCATTCGAGCCGGGGAGCGTTCTGGTCGCCGACACGCCCTGCGATGAGAACAGCGCGCCCGCGACTTGCCCCGGCCCGGGCTACCCCGCCAACTACCTCGGCGAGCTCGACCCGTGGACCGGCCAGATCACGGCGGTGAACCTCAGCGGCCCGGCCGTCGAGCCGCAGGGAATGCTGTTCCTCCCCTGAGGCTGTTCCGGGGGGCGCATGCGCCCCCCGGCCGGTCGGCGCATGCGCCGACCGGGGCCTCGGCGCATGCGCCGAGGCCTACGCTCGGACCGCTGCTGGAGCCGGCGCGCCCGTCGCGCTGAGCACGAGCTCGCCGGCGACGTTCTCGGCGCGGACGGTCTGGCCATCGCGATAGGTGCCGTCGAGCAGTCCGGTCGCGAGGCGGTCGACCAGCTGCTTCTGGATCACGCGCTTGAGCGGACGGGCCCCGTAGACCGGGTCGTAGCCCAGGTTGCCGAGCAGCTCGAGGGCGTCCTCGGAGATCTCGAGCGTGATGCCGCGAGCGGCGAGCTGGTCGATCACGCGCTGGATCTGGAGCAGGACGATCTGGCCGAGCTGCTCACGCGTGAGCGGCTCGAAGACGACGATGTCGTCGAGGCGGTTGATGAACTCGGGCTTGAAGTGCTGCTGCAGCGCCTGGCGCACGTCTGCGGGGTCGCCGCCGTCGACGCGGATGTTCGAGGTCATGATCAGGACGACGTTCTTGAAGTCGACGGTGCGGCCCTGGCCGTCGGTCAGGCGGCCGTCGTCGAGCACCTG
>JBEKBL010000281.1:0-3152 GCA_050015415.1 Solirubrobacteraceae bacterium | reverse complement strand
CGGCCTCGGCGTCCTCGTGGCAACGGTCGTGGTCATCGTGGTCCTGGCGACGAACCACAAGGGGATCGCTCCGCTCTCCGGCCACGGGTGCGTCAGCGTCCTGGTCGCGGGCTCGACCGGTGGCACCTTGCTCTACGAATGCGGCGCGACGGCCCGCGCGTGGTGCAAGACCGAGTACGCGCAGCATGACCGGCTCGCACTCGCAGTCCAGCCTCAGTGCCGTCGAGCCGGTATCGCCCCGCCAAAGCACACGAACGTTTCCGGCTCGTCTTAGCAAGCCTGAGCGCGCCGGGTGCAAGACGGGGGCAGGAAAACCCCCGGGTGTGCCGGAGAGATCCGCCTAGCCTGGGTTCGTGGTCAGTCGGCGCGCCTGCCGCGCAATCAGCTTCAGGTCCCTGAGCCTCGCGACCGTTGTCGCGGTCGCCAGCCTGTGTCTGAGCGCAGTTCCGGCCGGCGCGGCCTCCGTCACTCGCAGCCTGGCGGCGAACATTCCGATCGGCGCGCTCCCGCAGACCTGCAACCGCGCGCCTGACGGCGACGTCTGCCTGAACGCGGTCGTCGCGGCGCTCGACACGGCCCGCGCGGACATTGGCCTCGAACCGTATGTCCTGCCAGCAGACTTCAACTCGCTCTCTGGAACCGAGCAGATCCTCATCCTGTCGAACCTCGATCGCATCGCCTACGGCCTGCCGCCGATCACGGGTCTGAGCACGACGCTCGCGAGCGCGGCGCAGAGCGCGATGCGCAGCGACGTCGACCCTGATCCGACCCCACTCCTCGACGAGCTGTCGGTCTACGGCTGGACGTCCAACTGGGCCGGCGACTGGGCCAACGCCCCATATGCCTATTACGAGTGGATGTACGACGACGGCTACGACGGCACCGAGACCTCGAATATCGACTGCACCTCATCCGCCGCGAATGGCTGCTGGGTTCACCGCCGCAACGTCCTTGCCTTCTCGAGCCCCGGGACGCTGTCGCTCGGCGCGGCGGTCGGGACAGACGCGAATGGCAACTCGAGCTATGCGACGACACTCGTGTGGACACCGCGCACAAACTGGACGAGCTACAGCTTCACGTGGGCCCAGGCCAAGGCCGAGGGCGCCGGCGGAGCACACAACGGCCGCCTGGCACGCCACCGGCTTGGGGCTGCCAGGCGCCGCCGGCATCACGAGTCGTATTAGGCCGGCTGCACCGTCTCGTTTGAAGCTGCGCTCCGGTCGCGAGACGTTCCGGCGATCGCCTGGTAATCGTCGGCGAGGCCGGTCAATGCGCCGTTAAGCTCGGCGAGCGCGGATTCGAGCGTTGGCTTCGAAGCGCGCCGCTCGTCCTGACTGCCGCTGAGGTTGGCTTCACCACCCTCGTGCTGGGCGACCAATGCGCGTCGCGCCGCGACGATCCTCGACGCGACGATCCTGCTGGCGGCGGTGACCACCGGCGTCGTCAGTGCTTGCGGATCGGTCGCGACAGATCCGACGATCCTCGCAACCGGAGCGCGGTAGCGCCGCAGTGCGTCGATCGTGTCGGCGGCATGCGCTCGATCGCTCCCCCGCCGCGTCAGGAATCGATGGGCCTCGAGCGGCCTGGCGACCTCGTCAAGTGCTGCGATCGCATGCTCGAACCGTCGCCTGGCGGGCGCCAGCTCTGCCTGGCCTGCAGCCAGCGCCGCGATGACGGCGCCAAGCGCTACGAGTGCGTCGGCGGTTCGTCGGCGCAGGACATCGGCCGTTCGAACCGGCACTAGGAGCCACGAGACGGCAACGGCGAGCGCCACGCCGATGACGATGCCCTCGAGTCGCTGGGCGAGGAGATGCGTCCCGCTCTCGCCGAAGTAGCCGTAAAGCAACGCGAGGACACTCGTGATGCCCGCCGCCCAGTAGGCGTAGCTGAACGATCGCAGCCAGCTGGCGAAACCGAGCACGACGAAGATCACGACGACGGTCGTGACGCCTCCCGGCGCCAGCCGACCGGCGAGAAGCGTCGCGGCGACGGTCCCAGCCACGGCGCCGGCGATCCGCAGCCCGCTTTTGTAGACCACGTCCCCGCGGCCGCGGTTGCCGCTGCAAACGATGAACGCGGTCATCACGACCCACGACCAATGGCCGCCAAACAGGGCCCGTCCGATCGCGAAGGCGAGTCCGAGCGAAGCGCCCATCTGCAGCGCCATCCGGGTGCTCGCGACCAGCCGGCGCGAACCACCGGAGGACCGCGCCGCGGCCGCAGTCCGATGGCGAGCCTCTCTTGGCGCGACGAGACGCGTCCGTTCCCCAACCAGGCGAGCGACGCTCACCCAGAAGTAGGCGATTGCGCCGACCACGGCGGCCCAGAGCAGGTGCTCACGCGCGGCGCCGGGTACCGCCGGCGCGACCAGCAGCGCAACGAACGGCAGCGCGACCAGCGTTCCAGCTCGGGCGAAGGCGGCGCCGAAGCGGCGAACCCAGATCGAACCGCTGATTGCAAGCACAAACAGCGCATCGCCGACGTCCGCGTTCCTGACGAGCAACACCCCAACCTCGCTGGCAGCAATCGCGAGCAGGCAGAGCACCGCGAGTCCGAGCAGCCACTCGCGCCAATTGTTCGCGTGGTAGGTCCGGCTCAGCGTCAACGACAGCACCACGGCGAGCACGACGACAGTCAGTCCAAGCCGCTCGGCATGCTCGAGCGCCAGCGCCGAGCCGTAACTGGCAAGCGTCGCCGCCATCGTCAGCACCGCGTTGCGGAGCTGGCGCAACCCGGCGTCGAATCGCACGAGGTGCGTCCACCTGAGCCGCGTGAGCGGCTGCCTTGCTGGTTGCCTCACGCCGGCGAATCGCATTGGCGCAAGTGATAGCCGAGCCAAAGCGGTCAAGGCGCCGTCGACGGCCGCGCGCCGGCCTCAGCGCTCGCGGGTCACACTCGATTCATCGAGGCAAACGAGCCGCGTCAGATCACCCGACGCCAGCGCCTGCGGTCGCTGCTCCCGATCGGGACTATCCCAAGGCGGAGGAGGTGATCGTCGGGCTTTGCGCGCCGAGGAAGAAGATTCCCGGAAGGCCCGAGGTCTGGAATCCGTTGTTGTGGTTTCGCTCGAGGGTGCTGTTAGCGATCGTCATCGTGCCGGTGCGGTCGTCGCTGACGAAGAAGATCGCCCCGCCGCCCTCGTCGGCGTGATT
>JBEKBL010000280.1:0-3157 GCA_050015415.1 Solirubrobacteraceae bacterium | reverse complement strand
CACATCGCCGCCGACATCGCCGACGCGGTCGGGCGCTACCAGGCGGCGAGCGAGGATCGGGCTTTTGAGCGCGACATGGGGCTCGAGCTGCTGGTCGAGACCGCGCGCCTATGGCGCTCGCTCGGTCACCACGACGCGCAGAGCCGCTTCCGCATCGACGGGGTCACCGGTCCCGACGAGTACAGCGCCGTCGCCGACAACAACGTCTATACGAACCTGATGGCGCAGCGAAATCTGAACCTTGCCGCGGACGCCGCCGAGCGCCACCCCGAGCGCGGGCGCGAGCTCGGCGTCAACGCCGAGGAGATGGCGGCGTGGCGTGCCGCCGCCGCAGCGATCCTGATCCCCTACGACGAGCAGCTGGGCGTCCATCAGCAGGCCGAGGGCTTCACCGAGCACCAACTGTGGGACTTCGAAGCGACGAGCCCCGAGCAGTACCCGCTGCTGCTGCACTTCCCCTACTTCGATCTCTATCGCAAGCAGGTCGTCAAGCAGGCGGATCTCGTGCTCGCGCTGCACGTCCGCGGCGACGCCTTCAGCGACGAGGAGAAGGCGCGCAACTTCGCCTACTACGAGCGCCTGACGGTCCGCGACTCGTCGCTGTCGGCCTGCACGCAGGCGGTCATCGCCGCGGAGGTCGGTCATTTGGAGTTGGCCTACGACTACCTCTGCGAGGCCGCGTTGATCGACCTCGACGATCTCCAGCACAACACGCGCGACGGGCTGCACATCGCGTCGCTCGCCGGGACGTGGATCGGGGCCGTGGCAGGCCTCGGCGGGATGCGCGACCACGACGGCATTCTCAGCTTCGCACCTCGCCTCCCCCGGGCGCTCAGCCGGCTCGCCTTCCGACTGTGCGTGCGTGAGCGACGGCTGCTCGTCGAGGTCCGCCCCGAAGAGGCCAGCTACTCGCTGTTAGCGGGCTCCGCGCTCGAGATCGTCCATCACGGCGATCGCGTGACGGTCGAGCCGCAGCGACCGCTGATCCGGCCGATCGCTGCGCCGCCGGCGCGCCAGTCGCCCAGCCAGCCGCCGGGCCGTGCGCCCGAGCGAAGACGACCCCCCGGCCTGAGAGACAGGTCCTAGTCGGACAGCTCGGGGCCGCCGGTGGTCAGCGGCTGCGCCTTCAGTCTCGCGCTCCACCTCTCCTCGACGTGACCGAACTTCCAGAAAGTCCATGCGGCGACCCAGCAGGCGATGAACATGCCGACGATCACGAAGCCGGCCTTGTTGATGTCGAAGTTGGCCATGAATCTCCAGAAACCGCCGTGCAGGCCGCCGAGTTCCACTGGCAGGATGCCGAGGACCTCGATCGTGCCGATGAAGAAGCAGATCGCTACCGAGAGGCCGGTAATCGCGAGGTTGTAGTAGACCTTTCGGACCGGGTTGAAGAACGCCCAGGAGTAGGCGAAGTTCATGAAGACGCCGTCGATCGTGTCCATCAGGCCCATCCCGGCTGTGAACAGGATCGGCAGGCACAGGATCGAGTAGAACGGCAGGTTCTGCGAGGCCAGCAGCGCCGTCGTGGCCAGTAGGGCGACTTCGGTCGCGGTGT
Source organism: Solirubrobacteraceae bacterium (assembly GCA_050015415.1). GTDB lineage: Bacteria > Actinomycetota > Thermoleophilia > Solirubrobacterales > Solirubrobacteraceae > Palsa-513. Next base: position 1,602 of record JBEKBL010000280.1, on the reverse strand, counting down.
CGAAGCCCATGCCGAAGACGACGCCGACCGGATACATCTGCCACTCCTTGGTGATCGTCCTCATCCAACGCCCGAAGAAGCGGTACATCAGGCCACGGTTGTTGAGCTGGCGCTCGAGCTCGGCCTCGTCGTAGTTGCCCTGGCGCATCGACCGGAACACGCGCACGATCCCGGCGAGGATGACTACGTTCAGCAGCGCGATCAGGTAGAGAAACGTCGCCGAGACGACCGTGCCGAAGATCCCGCCGAACTGCTCGAGGTTGGAGTTGTTGTGCGAGACGGCGCCGTAGACGGTCTTCTCGGCGACAACGATGCCGACGCCGATCGCGATCACGATCGTCGAGTGCCCGAGCGAGAACCAGTAGCCGATGCTGAGCGGACGCTTGCCCTCGTTCATCAGCTTGCGCGTCGTGTTGTCGATCGCCGAGATGTGATCGGCGTCGAACGCGTGCCGCAGCCCGAGCGTGTAGGCCAGCACGGCGACACCGAACCCGAGCCCCTTGTAATGCGACGGCACGACAAACGCGATGAAGATGCCGAACCCGACGGCATGCAGGAGTGCAATCGTCACGAACATCAACCCGGCTCGACGGCGCTCCCGGGGCGTCAGCGCCTTCGCCACCTGGGCGATGCAGGAGAGAACTCCCGTCCGGCCACTGGAGCCGTCCGACGAGATGGTCCCTGCGCTCACCGATCAACTCCTCTCCGGGAAGTGGTCAGCCTGCTTCGGATCGAGCCTATCGAGGCTATGTCGAGGCCATCGCAATTGCAACCGATTAGTAATTAGCCTTACTCGGATGCTCGTTGCCCCCACCGGTCACGTCGGAAACGGGACTAGCATGGAGAGGTTGAATCCCCGACAGAGCCCATGACGGCTTCTCCCAACACTCCGCGGTTGGCGTTCGCCGATCTCGCCGGAGCGGTCGAAGCGCTGCGAGCTCGAGGGCTGCGGCTCACGACACCTCGGCGACTCGTGCTGGAGGCGCTGTTCGCGGCGGAGGGACCGGTCTCAGCGGAGCACGTCGCGAGCGGATCGGGCCTCGATGTGACCTCGGTCTACCGCAACCTCGAGGCGCTCGAGGAGCATGGCCTGACGCGGCACGTCCACCTCGGACACGGACCGGGCCTCTATGCGCTGGTCGGGCGCGGCGAGCGGGAATTCCTGGCGTGCGAGCGATGCGGCGCAGTCCGGACGCTCGCACCCGAGCAGCTCGACCCTGTTCGCCAGCAGATCAAGGAGCTGTTCGCGTACGAGGCTCATTTCACCCATTTTGCGATCGTCGGGCTCTGCCCCGCCTGCGCGCGCCAGCGGCGACCAACGCGCCGGCTCCCCTCCAACGCCGAGGTCAAGCTGACGATCGCAGACGACCCTCAGCACGCGCACGAGCACAGCCACGGCGACCGCATCCACGCCCACACGCACTCTCACGGCGTGGAGCAGCACGCGCACAATCACATGGCTTGATCGGCGGGTGCTGGAGCTGCTTGGGCAGTGTGGCCGAGCGCGTCAGCGGCGCTCGTAGCCGCTGGCCAGCTCCTCCGTCGGCCGGCGCCACTCTGGCTCGATGTCGTAGTTGCGACGAATACTGCGCTCGCGGAAGT
>JBEKBL010000279.1:0-3176 GCA_050015415.1 Solirubrobacteraceae bacterium | reverse complement strand
CTGATGAGGAGTTATCGACAACGATGACCGGGTAGGCACCCCCCAGCGCAGCCAGGCATTCGGCGAGCAGAGTGGGGACGCCGTACGCGACGACCACCACTGCCAGACCGCGCTCAGCCATCACCGGGCCATTCCAAGCGTAGCGGCGATGGCTCCTTATTCCGCTGAGCCGCGAGGCCGAGCGCCATCCCGACGAGCATAAAGCCGAGCACCGGCGTCCCTCTCACCCAATACACGTCCACAAGTCCGTGTGCAGCCGTCGCGAGAAAGACCGCGGCCGCGATCGGAGCCAGTTCGACCCGCCGCAGCCGCCACAGTGCGTAGGCCGTCCCCGCTATGAGCAGGACGAAGCTAGCGGCGAAGAGGTAACCTCCCTCTGCCGCCTCCAGCAGCATGACCTCATGTGGATCCGTAGTGAGGGTGCCGGCGGCGGTGCTGCCTGAGAGGTAGTTGCCCACTCCCACGCCGGTCCACGGATGCTCTGCGATGAGTCGTTCGGCGTCGTGGTCGTACTGGTAGCGAATATCGATGGCGTAGCCTCCGGCGGCGCCGGGCGCGCCCGAGAAGCTTGTGAGGCGCGCCGTGATGTTGCTTGGAAGCCACGGGTAAACCGCCACTCCCACCAGCAGAATCAGCAGCGTGCGCGCGACGAGGATCCGCCGGCTGTGTCCGCCCAGCATGACCGAAAGCACCGCGACGCCCACGACAAGGGCCACGAGCGCACCGCGGCTCGCCGTTAGCGCGAGCCCGAGGACCAAGAGTGGCATGCATGGCAATAGGCGCCGCAAGCCGCGCACGGCGACCAAGAGCAGAATCGCGCCCACGATCAGCTGACCCGTCGGGTTCTTCTGGAATTGCCCCGCTAGACCATGGGCATCGAGCACCGGCCAGCTGACCGCGAGGACCGTCGTCGCGAGCACATAGGCGCGCAGGACGAGCATGTGGTTGCGACGCAGCGCGAAGAATGCTCCGGCGAGCAGTGGTATCACCAGCAACTCCAGGCGCTGGACGCTCTTGACGACCGAACCGAACTCGGGATGCAGTACGACGAGCGCGAGTACCAGCCAGCCGTACTGCAGGAACGCAAAGCGCACGGGCCGTAGCGCACGCAGGATCCCCAGACGTCCAGAGGTCACGGTATCCGCAAGGAGCCGCCCCGCGACGAGCACCAGCACTACGTCGCTCGCCGCCACGTGGAGGCCACCGAGATGACCGCCAGTAACGTCCTGCAACTCCGGGATCGACGCTCCGAGCAGCACGGCCGCCAGGACTGGCGACGCGAACACCACGAAGGCCACGGCTAGAGCGACCGGAACCAGGATGAGCAACAGCCGTGGCACCGGTGCGTAGCTGACCGCAGCCGCGGTCGCAGCTCCAAGCCCCACGCTTACTGAGGCCACGCGTAGCCGCGCCAGGGCGGTGCTTCGCGCAATGCCTGCCCAAGGCGGCCTGCGGATTGAATGCGAGGTACTGCCGGACGCGTTCATGACCCCGAGCCATCTAGCGGAGCACTACGCCTCGCGTTCACGAGCTGCTAAGGAGCGGTCGGTGCCATCGGCGTATCCGTACTAGCCGGCGCCGCAAACACTTGATCGCCGTAGCCGTAGCCGTAGCCGTCAGTACCGTAGCCCTCGTCGAGATATGCGCCGCGCATATCGTTCGTAACGACGCCCATGAGGTAAGCCGCGGGCACACGCTCGAGCAGTGCCCGCAGGCGGCCGGCCGACTGTCGCGTGCTGAGGCCAAGACGCGCAACGAGGACAACCCCATCGACCATGCTCAGCAGCGGTACCGTGTCGGCCACAGCGAGTAGGGGCGCGGAGTCAACAATGACCGCGTCGTAACGACTCGCCGCGGCAGTCAAGATGCTCCCCATCGCTGGGGACGAGAGAAACACCACGGGGTTCGCAACGCGCTCACCGTAGTTGAGCAGGTCGATCGAGCCTTGGCGCGGCCCACCTACCGGCACCGGCGCCCTGCTGCCGTTCTTGCCGTTCGTGGTTACAGACGGCGTTCGTGCCGGTACCTCGAAACGAACTATTGGGAGCACCGCAGCGGCTATCGGCACCTCGTTGCGGAGCACCTGCGCGAGCCCGGGTTGAGTCGCAACGCGGGACTTGGTTTGCGGTTCTGCACCGAGGATCCTGGCGATGCTCGGTTGGCGGAGATCCGCGTCGATGATCAGGACGGACATACCAGCCTCCGCGTATACCAAGGCCAGGTCGCGCACCACGGTGGATTTGCCTTCGCCGGGGACGGCGCTGGCAACAAGTATCGTGCGCTGGCGCCTGTTGCCAAACGCCAGTTCAAGGCTGATCCGCAGGCTCCGTATCGGCTCGAGGAAATTAGCGGGGATGGCTGCGTGCCCGTCGCGCATAAGGTCCGGTTTGCGTGTGTGAGGCAACACCGTCAGGACCGGCATTCCGTACATCGCCTGCACGTCCGATACGCGCAGCAACCGCCTGTCTAGCAACTCGAGGCCAAACGCAAGCCCGACGCCGAGCAACAGGCCGACGAGCGCCGCCAAGATCGCGTTGCGCACGGGCTTGGGCGAGTTTGGTGAACTCGGCACTACCGCAGGGTTGGTCTGTTCCGCACCAGCGGACGGGTTGAGCGCCAGGGTCTGTAGCTGGCTTTCCTGGGTGACCAACGCTTGTCGCTGGGCAGCGTTCGACGGGGTATTCAGCAGCGTGCCTAGCTCTTGCCGCGTGGCTTTGGCATCCGCGGCTGCCTCCGCGGCCTGAGCACTGCGTCGGGATGCAAGGAACTCGGTCACGTAGGTGTTAGCGAGTCGCGCTGCGAGTGATCCAGAGTCGGCAGTCGCAGTTATGACAAGGAAGCTCGTTGGGGTCGAATTGGCCCCCTCCAAAGGCGTGACGCTTACGGATGCCGCCGTTGCGCTGCTGATCGGCAACCCGAGCTTTGTGTCCACGGCAGCCGTGATCGCCTGAGCGGTGAAGAGCGAAGCCAGGTCCTGCATGTCCTCCGCACTCGGAGCAGTTGATAGTTGCGGCGACTCAACCGCCGCCGCCGGGTCGACCACCTCGACATAGACGCGGGTGCTCGAGACGTAATGCTTCGGCAGCCGTGATGAGAGGAAGTACGTTCCGCCGCCGGCGACCAGCACGATCAGCACTACGACCCATTTCCAGCGTCGAAGTGGCCGCATGAGGGCG
>JBEKBL010000278.1:0-3179 GCA_050015415.1 Solirubrobacteraceae bacterium | reverse complement strand
GCGCCACCGCGACGACGGGACCGTGTTCTTCCTCGACGAGATCCACCGCTTCAACCGGCCCCAGCAGGACGCCCTGTTGCGCGCGGTCGAGGAGGGCCTCGTCGTGCTGATCGGAGCAACCACCGAGAACCCGCGTCACGAGGTCAGCACCGCGCTGCTCTCGCGACTGCGCGTCTACACGATGGAGTCGCTCAGCGCCGAGGACATCCGCGAGCTGCTAGAGCGGGCGCTTGAGCGCGGCGAGCTGGGCGAGGTGACGCTCGAGGCGGACGCTGCGGAGCTGATCGCGACGCGCGCCGGCGGCGACGCGCGGGTCGCACTCGGTGCGCTCGAGCTTGCCGCGGACGGCGTCCAGCGGATCGACCGCGAGGCGGCCGGCGCGGCGCTCGCAACGGCGCAGGTGCGCTATGACGCGGCCGCAGACCGCCACTACGAAACGATCTCGGCCTGGATCAAGGCGACCCGCGGCAGCGACGTCGACGCCTCGCTCTACTACCTCGCGACGATGCTCGAAGGCGGCGAGGACCCACGCTTCATCGCGCGGCGGATGGTGATCTTCGCCTCCGAGGACATCGGCAACGCGGAGCCGCAGGCGCTGGCGCTCGCCGTTGGCGCGGCTCAGACAGTCGAGCTCGTCGGGCTGCCGGAATGCACCTACGCGCTGGCGCAGGCGACGATCTACCTCGCCCTCGCGCCGAAGTCGAACGCCGCCGGCAGCGCGCTCGCGGCAGCACGGGCCGAGATCGCCGCGCACGGAGCGCTCCGCCCGCCGCCGTGGCTGCGCCCCGGCGCCGGCGAGGAGTACGACTACCCGCACAGCCATCCCGGACACCTCAGCCCGCAGGAGCTGATGCCGCCGGGACTCGAGCGCCGTCGCTTCTATGAGCCCGACGAGGCGGAGGCCAAGCTCGCGACGGCACTGGACGCGGTCCGCGCGGCGCGTCGACGCGACAAGCCCGCGCCCTGACGCACGCGATCGGCCGGCAGCCGCGCGGAGCTACCCTTTGGCGGTGCCCGCCCAAGCCTACGCCGGGAAGGAGTGCGTCTGCCAGCTGCGGCTCGGGATCTGCGACCAGTCGTGCGTGCGCGACATGCTCGAGGTGCCGTTCTACATCGCCTGCCTGCGCGTCGCCGGGCGGCGCTGCCTCGTCGTCGGCGGCGGCGAGGTCGGGCTCGAGAAGGTCGAGGGCCTGCTGAGCTGTGACGCCGCGGTCACGCTCGTCAGCCCGGCGGCCCATCCGGCGCTCGCGGCGCTCGCCGGCGAGGGATCGATCGAGTGGTTGGCGCGCGAATACCAGACGGCGGACCTCGAAGGAGCGTTTCTCGTGATCGCCGCAACCGGCGACAGCGAGGTCAACATCGCCGTCCACGAAGACGCCGAGGCGCAAGCGATGCTCGTCAACGTCGTCGACGTGCCGCCGCTGTGCAACTTCATCCTCCCGGCGATCGTCCGCAGCGGCCCGCTCGCGATCGCGATCTCAACCGCCGGCGCCTCGCCCGCTCTGGCCAAGCGGATGAAGCGCGAGATCGCAGAGCAGTACGGCGAGCACTACGCGCGCCTCGCGGTGCTCCTCAACGACGCGCGCGGCTGGGCCAAGGCGACGCTGCCGACCTTCCAGGAGCGCAAGGAGTTCTTCGAGTCGATCGTCAACGCCGACCCGGACCCGATCGCGCTGTTGCGCTCAGGCGACGAGGCGGCTGTGCGCCGGCTGATCGAGACGGCCAAGCGCCAGGGCGCTCCGGCGTAGCGCCGCGGCCCGCAACGGGCCGCCGATGTAGACGCAGCCGGCGACACTCGCGCCGCGACTGCGGCCCCACAACGGGACGCTAGTCCAGGCGTCCAGTCCATTCGCGTGGTCGCAGGGCCGCCGGCTAATGCGGCCGGAGCACGTGGCCGAGCCAACAGGGGCGGAGATGAAACGACCGACCCTCAGACGTTCGCTGCACGCGGCCGTGCTGGCCGTTGCCACGCTCGCGACGGCGGCCGCAATGGCCGCACCCGCCGGCGGTGCCGAGACCGGCCTCAACGTCGCCGGATTCTTCGCCACACCGGCCCAGAACGCGAAGCTCGAGTCGCTGGTTTCGGAGCTCCAGCCGGGCTGGGTCCGCGTGTTCCTCAACTGGGACCAGATCGAGCCCGCTCCCGGCAGCTACACGACGTCGCAGATCGCCGCCTACAAGGCTTTCTTCGCCGCGCTGCCCGCCGGCACAAAGGTCGACGTCGACGTCGTCGGGTCCCCGCCGTGGGCCAACGGTGGCTCGGCGAACATCGCGACGCCGCCGGTCAACGACCAGTCGTTCGCCGGATTCATGAACTACCTCGCCAACGCGTTCGGCACCAGCGTCACGGCCTATGAGATCTGGAACGAGCCGGACGACCCGTCCTGGTGGACGGGCTCAGCGACACAGTACGCCAGCCTGCTCAAGGCGGCCTACAGCGCGGTCAAGGCCGCCGACCCAAGCGCGATCGTGATCCTCGGCGGGCTCACCGCGAATGACTCCCCCTACCTCCAGCAGCTCTACAGCGACAGCGCGGGCGGCTCCTTCGACGGCGTCGCCGTCCACACCGACGACGCCTGCTCGCTGACCTCGCCCTACGCGTTCGCCTACAACCCGGGCACCGATGCGATCAACCGCTGGTCGTTCCTCGGCTTCAGCACCGTGCACTCCGTGATGGCCGCGAACGGCGACGGCGCAAAGCCGATCTACATCACCGAGTTCGGTTGGTCGACGACCTCGACGACCTGCTCAAGCGGCGCGTCGGCCGGCAAGCGGGCCGGCGGGGTCAGCGATAAGACGCAGGCGCTCTACCTCCAGCAGGCCTACCACTGCCTGGCGCAGCCGTCCTACTCCTACGTCGCCGCGGCGATGTGGTTCGACATGGTCGATTTCGCTCCGCAGAACAACATCTACGACCGTTATGGCCTGCTCTCGACGTCGCTCCAGAAGCGGGCCTCGTTCGCGGCGTTCGCCAAGGAGGCGAGCGGCGATCCGCTGACCGGGGCGTGCGGCAACTTCGCGGGACCGAAGCTCCACCTCGAGGCGCCGACGAACGGCGAGCATTTCGGCGGGCGGCTGATGCTGCGCGTCACGGCGACCGTCAACGGCAGGGCCCCGGGCGACAAGATCTCGCAGATCGCGCTCCAGGACGATGGCAAGACGATCCTCAACTTCAACCG
>JBEKBL010000277.1:0-3190 GCA_050015415.1 Solirubrobacteraceae bacterium | reverse complement strand
CGCTCGCCCAGCATCTCCGCATCGGCGCAAAGATCCAGCAAATACGACATATAGCCCGGCGTAGCGGAGGGGGAGAGATTCGAACTCTCGGTACGCCAATAAGACGTACAACGGTTTTCGAGACCGCCGCATTCAACCGCTCTGCCACCCCTCCGGATGACGGCTGCAGGCTAAACGATCGCAGCCGGCTCGTGTCCGCCAGCGCCACCTGGCGCCCGGCGAGCAGGCGAAGCACTGCCACGCGGCCACGCGGGCCGCGGCTGTCGCTCAGCGCCGCTCGCCGAAGAATGCGCGCAGCAGCGCCGCCGACTCTGCCGCGAAGAGGCCCGCGTCCACCCGCGGGCGATGGTTGAGACTCGGCTCGCCCAGCACGTCGAGCACGCTCCCGGCGGCGCCGGCCTTGGGGTCGCCGGCGCCGTAGACGACACGCGGGAGGCGCGCCAGGACCACGGCGCCGGCGCACATCGCGCACGGCTCGAGCGTCACGTAGAGCACGCAGTTCACCAGCCGCCACTGTCCGCGTGCGCGCGCAGCCTGCCTGAGCGCCAGCAGCTCGGCGTGCGCGGTCGGGTCGGCCCGCAGCTCGCGCTCGTTGTGCGCGGCTCCCAGCACCTCGCCTTCGAGCACGACGACCGCGCCGACGGGCACGTCGTCGTGCTCGAGCGCACGCTCGCCCTCGCGTATCGCGAGTCTCATGAAATGCTCGTCGAGAGGGAAGTAGCGCTCGGGCACGCCGCTTTAGCTAAGCAGGCGCGATACCGCTACGGATGCGCGGTCCTGATCGTTACGCTTAAGTTGCAATTGCCCGCGCACATTCCTCGGCTGCCCCGGCTGTGACAGCCGACTCAAACCCAAGCGCGCGACTGCGGTCCGCACTTGGCGCGCTCGCGGCGTTCCTGATCGTGTTCTGCTCCTCGCCAGCCGCGGCGGCGGCTGCCGGCACGGCGCCATACGAGCCCGGCGTCGTGGTTGTCGGTTTCGCGGGCCACACGGCCACCGCGATCCGCAACGCGACGCTCGCCCACGCCGGGATCGACGGCTCGCAGAGCGAGGCCTCCGGCGTCCGCGAGCTGACGCTACGCCGCGGGGTCAGCGTGTCTGCGGCGCTCGCCCGCCTCCGCGGCCGGCGCGACGTCCTCTGGGCGGTACCGGATTACATCGCGCACGCCGCCGGCGCAACGACTCCGCTCCCGCTCGAGCAGCAGTTCCCCTTCGATCCAACGGCTCCAGTCGGCGATGAGCTGGTCGGGTCGGTGGGGACGCCGTTCGACCCCAACGACCCCGGCAGCGCCGGCACCCCCGGCGGCTGGCAGCAGCTCCAGTGGAACTTCGCCGGGCAATGGGGTGTCGGTGCCATGCAGGCCTGGGGCAACCTGATCGCCGATGGGCATCCGGGCGGACGCGGCGTGACCGTCGCCGTGCTCGACACGGGCATCGCCTACGACAACCATGGGCGCTACATCCGCTCCCCCGACTTCAGCGCGTCGGAGTTCGTCGCCGGCTACGACTTCGTCTCGCATTCGCCCTATGCCGACGACCGCAACGGGCACGGGACGCAGGTCGCCGGGACGATCGCCGAGCAGACCGACAACGGCATCGGCGTCACCGGACTCGCCTACGGCGTGCGGCTGATGCCGGTGCGCGTCCTCAATCGCGCGGGCACCGGCAGTGCGAGCACGATCGCCAAGGGCGTCTACTTCGCGGTCAACCATCACGCGCAGATCATCAACCTCAGCCTCGAGTTCGACGCCGGAACGATCTCGGCCGCCGACATCCCGCAGCTGATCCAGGCGATCGCCTACGCGCATTCAAAGAACGTGCTCGTCGTCGCCGCCGCGGGCAACGACGCGACCGGCCAGATCTCCTACCCGGCCAAGGCGCCGTACGTGGTCGCGGTGGGCGCCAGCACGATCGACGGCTGCCTCGGGGGGTATTCGAACTTCGGGGCAGGCCTCGCGCTCGTGGCGCCCGGCGGCGGCGGCGACGCTGCGATCCCCGGCGACAGCAACTGCCAACCGGGCATGAGCGCGGGACCGAGCGCCGACATCTACCAGGAGACCTATGCCAGCGTGGCCAACCCGAACCCGCGCGTCTTTGGGCTGCCGAGCGGCTACTTCGGCACCTCGATGGCGGCGCCGGCGGTCAGCGCGGCCGCGGCGCTCGTGATCGCGAGCGGAGTGCTTGGAGCACACCCGAGCGTCGCTGCGATCACCGCGCGCCTCGAGGACACCGCGACGCCGCTGGCTCCCGCCGGCAGCGACGATTCCAAGTACTTCGGTGCGGGACTCCTCAACGCCGCCGCCGCGACGGCGCCGACCGGCTCGAGCGGCACCACCGGGGTGACGGGAACGACGGGCTCGAGCGGCTCGACGTGAGCCGCGCCGTCCGCGCGCGAGCTCACCGCTCAAGCGTGCGGATGATCAGCACGGCACACGGCGCGTGATGGGAGATCTTGTTCGGGACGGAGCCGAGCACGAAGCGGCTGGTCCCGGTCGTGCCGCGGTTGCCGACGATGATCAGGTCGGCCGAGCGCTCTTCGGCGACGTCGAGGATCGCGTCCGCCGCATCCCCGCGGCGCGCGTAAAGGTCAACCGGGGCGCCGGCCGCACGAAACGCCTCGCCGGCCTGGGCAAGCGTCGCGTCAACGGCTTCGCGCGGGGGACCGAGCGCCCAGTCGACCGCCGCCGGACCGTCTTCCCCCGCATCGCGCAGAGCGATGCTCGGCGCCGGCTCGTACGCGCACACCACGTGCACGTGTGCACCCAGGAGCTTGGCCAGCTCGGCAGCTTGGCGCACCGCTTCGCGCGCCGTGTCCGAGCCATCGGTTCCGACCACGATCGATTCGAACATCGCCCGCGCCGATGATAGCCGCGGTTCGCCGGCGCTCCGCCCCGCTGCTCAGCTGAGCTTGACGATCGCGACAATCATGCCGACGAACACGACCACGACGATCGCGCCCTGGAGCCACAGCCAAGTCGGCGACATGGCGCCTAAGACTAGAGGGCGCCAGCTCGCAGCCTGCCACTCCGGCGCGTAGCCGAAGCAGGCGGCTCTCCCAGCGGGGGCCGCTGCGTAGACTGGCGATGGTGTCGGAGTCAGACGCGCCCCCGCGGGCCAACCGAAGCAGCCGCGGGCGGCTCGCAGTCACGACGCTCCTACTCGCGGTGGGCGTCCTAGCGGCGCCTGGCGC
>JBEKBL010000276.1:0-3873 GCA_050015415.1 Solirubrobacteraceae bacterium | reverse complement strand
CCCAGCCATACGCAGTCGCGCGCGATAACCGTCGCGCTCGACTTCAAGACGCACGCGGCGCACCTGGTCTCGGCCTACGTGCACTCGAGCCCGCCACTGCTCGCCGCGAGCCAGGGCAACATGCAGACGCTGCCGGACGGCAACACGCTCGTCGGCTTCGGCGCCGAACCGGTGATCAGCGAGTACGCCAAGAACGGATCGCCGCTGTTCGACGCGCACCTGCCGTACGAGATGATCTTCTACAGGGCCTACCGCTTCCCCTGGAGCGGACGCCCGCTGACGCCGCCAGCGGCGGTAGCGAGCCAGAACAACGTCGGCCAGACGATCGTGTACATGAGCTGGAACGGCGCGACCGGCGTCGCTTCCTGGCGCGTGCTCGCCGGCACTGGTGCCAGCTCGCTAGCGGCGCAGACGACAGTCCCCCTGGACGGCTTCGAGACCTCCACGATCCTGCCCAAGCGGTACGGCGATGTTGCAGTCGAGGCGCTCGACGCCGCCGGCCACGTGCTCGGAACCTCGCACGCGGTCGCGGTGACGAGCTACGCCGCGGAATACCCGGTCAGCGGCTCGTCAGGCCGAACCGATGATCAATAGCCACCCGAGGAAGGCTTCGGCTTATGCGAGCTCTTGTGGTGCGAGCCGCCGTTGCCACCGCCGCACGCTGCCACCAGCACGACGACCGCGGTGGCGGCCGCCAGCCTGCGCACGGCAATCGAGAGCTTTCGCTTCATGGACCGGACTCCTGTTGTCGCTCGGGGACCCCGGCGCCCATACTAACAGCCGCCCTCGCCACCAATCCCAGGCTGTGCGGGCATCCACGAGCCACGCGCGAGCCGCTTACAGCGCTCGGTCAGCGTCTGTGCAGCGGCCGGAAGAGCCGCGAGGCGTAGGGTATCGTCGGCTTTTGGTGCACAGGCAACTGCGACAGCCGCTCGCGCGCCGGTGAGCGTGCAGGCGCCAGCAGGTCCCGTCGAGAGCGGGGCCACGCCGAACGAACCAGGCCTCGATTCAGGCTCCGGATGGCTCCTCGCCGTCTGCTGCGTCGCCCAGTTCATGGTCATCCTCGACCTGAGCATCGTCAACGTCGCGCTGCCTTCGATCCAGTCGAGCCTCGGGTTCTCCTCGCCCGAGCTGCAGTGGGTCGTCGACGCTTACGCGATCACGTTCGCCGGGTTCCTGCTGTTCGGCGGGCGCGCAGCCGACCGCTTCGGACAGCGCCGGATGATCGTCGCTGCGCTGTTGCTGTTCGGGATCGCGTCGCTGGCGGGCGGCATCGCCCCCGATCGCGGCCTGCTGATCGGCGCCCGCGCCGGGCAGGGTCTCGCCGGCGCGCTGATGGCCGCGTCGTCGCTCGCGATCATCACCTCGTCGTTCCCGCCCGGGCCCAAGCTCCATCGAGCGATCGCGACCTGGGCGGCGATGAACGGTCTCGGAGGCGCCGCCGGTGTCCTCTTCGGCGGCATCATCACGCAGGAGCTCAGCTGGCGCTGGATCCTCCTGATCAACCCGCCGATCGCGATCCTCGCCGCGGTCGTCGCCTACCTCGTCGTGCGCGATCGCCGCAGCGGCGAGGGCCAGAGCTTCGACATCGCCGGCGCGCTGACCCTGACGATCGGACAGATGGTGCTGGTCTACGGCGTCGTCCAGGCGGGGCTTCAAGGCTGGAGTTCTTTCGGGGCGCTCGGCCCGATCGTCGCCGGAATCGTCCTGCTGGCCGTGTTCGGGTTGATCGAAACGCGGTTTGCCTCAGCGCCGTTGATTCCGTTTCGCGAGCTGACGCTGCCGCTGCAGGTCGCGAACAACATCGTCCTCATATTCAGCGCTTCGCTGTTCCCGATGTGGTTCGTCAGCTCGCTCTACCTGCAGCAGGTGCTGGGGCTCTCGCCGCTCAACACCGGGCTGATCTTCCTGCCGATGACGTTGATGATCATGCTGACCGCCTCGCGCACCGGCAGGCTCGTCGGCCGCTTCGGCGTGCGGGCGGTTCTCGGCAGCGGACTGACGATGCTGACGGCCGGAATGCTCCTGCTGGCGCGGATCGGCGACAGCGGCAGCGGCGTCGTCTACGTGATGATCCCGGGTCTCTTGACCGCGGCGGGCATCGCGATGTCGATCGTGCCATCGACGATCGCCGCCACCCAGGGCGCAAAGGAGGGTCAGGCCGGTCTCGCTTCGGGGCTCGTGAACACCTCGCGTCAGGTCGGCGGCGGACTTGGCCTCGCGGTCCTCGTGACACTCGCGACGCAGCGCAGCACCCATCTGATCGGCACCGGCGTGCAGGTGTCGCAGGCCCTGACCGAGGGCTTCCGCCTGGCCTACCTGATCTGCGGTGGGCTGGCTGGTCTGGCCCTGCTGATCACGATCACGGCGCTGCCGAAGCCGGCCGCCTCCGTCGCGTCGCCGGCGCGGCGCCTGGCGGTGACCATCGGCGTCCTCGTGGCGGGGTTCGTCGCGGCCGACATCGCGTTCGCCAACTCGCACGGTGCGCCCGTGGGGTCCTACGTCACGGGCGGCTCGGACAGCTTCGTCAGCGCTCCGTCGCTGCGTCCACCGACGCTCTACACCGATCACCGCACGGCCACGAACGAGCTGGCGCCCGGTTACATCTTCACCGCGGCCTTCTACAACCTGAGCTATCCGCCGATGGTCGGCCAGAGCGGTCCATTGATCCTCGACGACCAGCTGCAGCCGGTCTGGTTCAAGCCGGTGCCGAAGCGCTACGTCGCGGCCAACCTGAGCCTGCAGACCTATCAGGGGAAGCCTGTGCTCGCCTGGTGGCAGGGCGTCGTGACGAACATCGGCCAGACCGTGAGCGGCGAGGATGTCGTCGTCAACCAGCATTACAAGACGCTCGCGACGCTGAAGGGGAAGAACGGCTGGGTCCTGACGCTGCACGAGATCGTGATCCGGGGCAACGACGCCTGGGTGACCGCGAACAGGAACGTCCCGAAGAACCTCTCCAAGTACGGCGGCGCCTACAACGGAGCGCTGATCGACTCCGCGGTCCAGGAATACGACCTGCGAAGCGGCAAGCTGCTATCGAGTGGACGCTCGGCGGCCGGCAATCGAGCTACAAGTTCGACTCACAGGCCGCCTTCCAGTGGCAGCACGACGTCGTCCTCCAGCCAAACTCCGAGGTCACGATGTTCGACGATCACTGCTGCCAACTGACCGGCGGCGGCACCTACGTCACGCCGACCGGGCCCTCCCGCGGGCTCGTGATCAAGCTCAACCAGCAGACCCACACCGCAGCGCTCGTGGCCCAGTATGGCGAGGGCCGCAACCAAAACGCCGACTACATGGGCGACGTCGAGCCGCTCCAGAACGGGAACGTGTTCGTCGGCTGGGGCTCGCGGCCCTTCCTCTCCGAGTACTCCAAGGCGGGCAAGCTGCTGCTGGACGGCTACTTCCCGGGGTCGGATCTGAGCTACCGGGCGACCGTCGAGCCATGGGTCGGCCTGCCGCTCACCTCGCCCTCCGGCGCCGTTCGCCGAGAAAGCGGGAGAACGACCGTCTACGCCAGCTGGAACGGCGCGACCCAGGTCGCCTCCTGGCGGGTCATGGCGGGGAACGGCTCCGGGCGGCTGACGCTCGCCGCGAGCGCCCGCAAGTCGGGCTTTGAGACGGCGATCGCGCTGCATGGCAACTACGCGACGTTTGAGGTTGAGGCGCTCAGCGCCTCAGGGCGCGTGCTGGGAACCTCGAAGCAGTTCAGCGCGCAGGCGTGAGCAAAGTGGCGGCCGTTTCGGCCGATTGCGCAGACGAAGCGGGCGATGAGGCTGCTGGACGCCGGCCGAGCTCCGCAGGGCGGTCGGTTAAGATTCTTCAAAGGACCGTAACACCGACCAATATTCTTGGTCGTCGCCGCAACCT
>JBEKBL010000275.1:0-3198 GCA_050015415.1 Solirubrobacteraceae bacterium | reverse complement strand
CCGACTAGGGTTGAAGAGCCTGCGTGGTGTCGAGGCGGCGATGTTCGAGCACGCGTTCGGCCGCCTCGGCGACCTCCGTGCCTAGGAACCGCTCGAGTAGGTGTAGAGCGAGATCGATGCCGCTCGTGACTCCCCCTGCCGTGAGGATGTCGCCGTCGTCGATCCACCGTGCGTCGGGCCGTACGTCGGCACCGGCCGCGCGTAGATCCTCAAGCGCGACGTGGTGTGTGACAGCCGGGCGACCTTCGAGGAGGCCAGCCCGCGCGAGGAGCATCGCGCCGGTACAGATGCTTGCGACGATCGACCCACGAGCGTGACGCTCCGCGATCGCAGCAGGGATCGCACCACTGATGTACTCGGCGTAAGCACCAGACTGCTCGTTGCGTGCAGCCCAGCCGCCGCCCGCCACGATCAGGACCTCGGGCGCTCTAGAAAGCACGCCGTGAGGAGCGATCACAAGGCCGTGGCTCGCCGTGATCGTGTCGGCGCGGCCGAGCGTGACCAGCTTTGGATGCAGCGGAGCAAGCACCTCAAACGGACCGATCGCGTCGAGCTCGTCGAAGCCCTCGTACACCAGTATCTCGACATTCACGCCGGGCATCCTCGCACCGCGCGCGAGCCCCGGCCAGCGCCTCGTCGCGAGAAGGTGCCAGCTTCGAGCTCGCCTGCCCTCTTGCTGGCGGAGCGTTGGGAGACGACCGGTCAGGCGCTCCCGGTTCTCTTGTGACGTGGCGCGCGTCGACCGACGATCAGGCGCTCGCGGTCGAGCATTGTCGCGGCGCCACAGCCCGCGAGGCAGTCGAGCACGACGAAGGCGGCGCCAATCGCGACGGCCGACAGCACGGTGGGCGCGATCACTCGCAGCGTGATCAGGACCGCTAGCCCGAGCGGCGGCAGGCTCGCCAGCGTCGAGAGTTGCTGGGCCACCCGTACGTCGGTCGACCGTACGGAGATCGCCATGCTGACGCAGACCGACCAGGTGGCGAGCAGCGGCGCGAACAGCACCTCGACGATGATCGGCGGGCCCTGCCACACGTCGGAGAACACGCCGTGCGCCGCCCACAGACGAACGGCGACGACGAAGGCCGCGTACAGCACGTAGGTGACGGCGAGAGCGGGTAGCACGGCCGCGAGGCCTTTGCCCAGCATCAGCTCGCCGCGCCGGACGGGCGTGGTCAGCAGCGGCTCGAGTGTCCCCTCAATGCGTTCACCGACGACGGAGTACGAGGCGATTGCGGCGGGCAGGATCACCGGCACGATCAGCATCAGTAGGAGGACTGAGTCGACCACCCCGCGCGCTGTCGAGCTGTTCGTGGAGGCGGTGAGCGAGAAGATGCTGATCATCGGGCCGGTTAGGAACAGCGCCGGCAGGATCGCCATCGTCACGACGATCGCGCGGTTGCGGCGGAATTGGCGTAGTTCCTTGGCGAAGACGGCGCGCACGCGCCCCGGATCGATGTTCACGGGCGTCTCGCCTCCACGTCCTCGTCGACCAGCTCTAGGTAGACGTCTTCGAGCGAATGTCGCCGCTCGCCGATCGAGAGCACGTCGGCGCCCGCAGCGACGAGCGCCCTGGTCACTGCGGGCGCCGCGGCGCGCGGGTCGGACACTGTCAGCTCGTAGCCGCCGGCACCATCCGGTTGCCAGCCATCGACACCAGGGATTGCGAACACGCGCTCGGGGGCGTCCAGCGGAGCGACGGTCGTTAGCGCGAGCGACCGCGCGAACAGGCGCTCTCGCAGCTCATCGGGACGGCCGACGGTCCGCAGCGTCGTGTTGAGGATCGCGACGCGGTCGCACATCCGTTCGGCCTCCTCAAGCCGGTGCGTCGTCAGGAAGATCGTCACGCCACGCTCGCGTAACGCGGCGATCAGCTCGTGAACCTCGCGCGAGGCGACCGGGTCGAGCCCCGAGGTCGGCTCGTCGAGGAACAGGACTCGCGGGTCGCTCAGCAGCGCCCGCGCGATCGCGACGCGCTGCTTGAGGCCCTTCGACAGGCTGCTGCAGGGGTCGCCTGCGCGCTCGACGAGATTGACGGTGGCCAGAGCCTGCTCAATCCGCGTCCGGACGTCCGATAGGCCGTAGAGACCCGCGAAGAACTCGAGATTCTCGGCGACCGTCAGGCGCGCGTAGAGGCCCGGAGCCTCCGGCATGATCGCGATGCGGCTGCGGACCGCGACGGCGTTCTCGGGGGTGAGCGGGATGCCAGCTACGACGGCTGAACCCGCGGTCGGTGTGATCAGCGTGCCGAGTGCCCGCACGGTCGTGGTCTTGCCTGCGCCGTTCGGCCCGAGGAAACCAAACACCTCGCCCCAACCGACGCTGAACGAGACGTCAGCTAGCGCGGTACGCTCGCCAAAGCGCTTAGTCAGTCCGTCGACGGCGATCGCGTCATCCCCAGCCGGCCCGCGCCGGGCGGGTGGCGTAGACGCCTCGGCGCGTAACCGGGCGATCGCCGCCACCTGCTCCGGCGTGCGCTCTACCGGCTCTCGCGTCGCGACCGTGGGCGCCATGTCGACCGTGTCCCCCGGGTGCCGCTCACCGGACAGGCGCCAGCCGACCGCCGTATACAGGCCGACCAGCGCGATCACGCTGACGATCCGCGCGGTCGAGGTGTGGACCACCGCCACCAGCACGACTATGGCGGCCACGAAGGCGCCGGCGATGGCCCATCCCTGCCAGGCAAGCGGCCGGTAGCCCACCCCGTAACGGCGGCGAACGAACCACGGCCGTGACCGCGACCCGAGCTCCGACGGCGGCATCGCCAGGCACTATACGCTGGCGCGTTCGTCACCGGGCAGAGCCGTCCGCCAGCGCGCCGACGTTCCTCTCAAACGCCCGAGTTCAGCCGCGCATTCTCCACGCGCGGGCTACTCATAACCCCTGACGACCTCGCGCGGCTCGAGTTCGCGCCTCGCGACCTTCAGGGGTGGGGCTTTGTTGCGCAGGCGCTCATGGACGCTTCAGGAATCTCAAATAGAACGCTCCGAACACCAGGACAATTCCGACGTTTGTCATCAGGCGCTGCCAGAACTGGTGTCTGAAGAACAGGACGTCCACGCCGACCACCACTGCTACCAGCGCGAGCACGTAAAGCACGACGGCTGCCTGTTTTCCCATCGCTCCTTCCCACCTTATCTGCCCTGACGTAGTGGTTTCCAATGACGCGACGTTGCCGCTCCGAACATTTGAGGGCCG
>JBEKBL010000274.1:0-3203 GCA_050015415.1 Solirubrobacteraceae bacterium | reverse complement strand
GGGCTTCCGCGGCGATCAGCTGGAGGCCGAGCTGGTTCGCGTCTCGGAGCTCGCAACCCGCTACAACGCGACCGCTTACTCGGTGTACCGGATGCGTGACGACCGCTACAAGCTCCTCCAGCTGCTCGAGTTCGACGAGCATTCGGACTTCGATCGCTTCTGGTACGGCCCCGAGATGATCGACTTCCGCACCTATTGCCAGGGTTGGTTCCAGGTACCCGTGGTGTACGGCTGGTCAGACCTCGTCACCGAGGGCACAAGACCGCACCGCGACGCGGCGCACGCCCACGCCGCAGAGGCCTAGGGGTTCGAGGCTTCGCTCTCCGCTCAGTCGTGCTCGAGCGGCGCCATCGTCAGGCCAGCTGAGCGGAGCTGCTCCCAGTAGTGCTCGGCCGGCTCGCGGTGGCCGGTCCAGACGATCGCGAGGCCGTTGTTGTGGATCTGCTCGGCGAAGGCGTAGCCGCCGTCGAGGCTGACGCCCGGTATCACCCGGGCGAGGGTTTTGGCGACGTGGTCGAAGGTGTTGTGGTTGTCGTTGCGGACGATCACCTTCCAGGCGCCGCCGGTGCCGCTGTCCGGTCCGGCGGTCCGCGGGAGCTCGACGGTCTGGCTCATCGCGAGCCCTTGGCGTCGCGCTTTGACCAGTAGCGCGCGAGACCGTCATAGATGTGCTCGTAGGGCGCGCCCTGCTGGTAGCAGCGGGCGTCCTCGGAGCCGCACTGAGCTTCGACGTCGGCGCGCAGCGCCGCGGCGAACTGCGCTCGCTTGCTGTCGCGGGCGCGGGCGGCCCAGTGGTCGAGCGCGGCGTCGAGGCGGTCGAGGTGGGCCTGCGGGTCGGCGGCGGCGCCGAAGTGCGTGATCGCGAGCCGCTCCGGCTGCCAGCGGCGCAGCCGCGCGATCGAGTCGTGCCAGGCCTCGATGTCGATGTCGGGCGGAGGTGTCGGCGCAAGCACGTAGTCGAGCGGCTCGATCCGCACGCCGGCGACGTCCCCGGCGAACACGGTGCGCGACCGCGCGTCCCAGTAGCTGACGTGGTGGGAGGCGTGACCGGGCGTGTAAGCGACCTCGAGATCGCCGAGCCGCTCGCCGCCGCGCAGCACGGTGACGCGGTCCTCGGGGACCGGCAGGACCTCGCCCCAGAGCCGCTCCATGTCGTCGCCGTAGAGGCGCGTCGCGCTCTCGAGCAGGCGCGAAGGATCGACGATGTGGCGCGCGCCGCGCTCGTGGACCGCAACCTCGACCTCCGGCCAGCGCGCGGCGAGCGTTCCCGTCGCGCCGGCATGATCGAGGTGGATGTGGGTCAGCGCGATGCGGCGCGGCACGTAGCCGGCGAGGCCGTCGAGCAGTGCCTCGCTGCTCGAGGCGGGGCCCGGATCGATCAGCACGTCGCCCGCGAGCCAGGCGCAGATGACGCGGGGGCGACCGAGGTGACGAACGTCGATCGGGCGTATCTCCGCGGCGGACATCGCCAGGCTAAGCCTACAATCCAGCTTCGATGAGCGGCGAGCATGCGCCCCACCGCCTTGCCGCCCCGGACCCAGCGTGGCTGATGCGGACCTACGCCGGCCACTCGACGGCCCAGGCGTCGAACGAGCTCTACCGCAAGAACCTCGCGAGCGGCCAGACCGGGCTGTCCGTCGCTTTCGACCTGCCGACCCAGACCGGCTATGACCCCGGCGACCCGCTGGCGCTCGGCGAGGTCGGCAAGGTCGGGGTGCCGATCGCCCACCTCGGCGACATGCGCGCGCTGTTCGACGGGATCGACCTCGCGCAGATGAACACCTCGATGACGATCAACGCGACCGCGGCATGGCTGCTCGCGCTCTACATCGCGGTGGCGGAGGAACGCGGGATCGAGCCCGAGGTCCTCCAGGGGACGACGCAGAACGACATCCTCAAGGAGTTCCTGGCGCGCGGAACCTACGCCTTCCCCCCCGTCCCCTCGCTACGCCTGACGGCCGACATGGTCGCCTACACGGTCGAGCGCGTGCCGCGCTGGAACCCGGTCAACATTTGCTCCTACCACCTGCAGGAAGCCGGCGCGACGCCGGTGCAGGAGATCGCCTTCGCGCTCGCCAACGCGACCGCCGTGCTCGACGCCGTGCGCGAGCGGGTCGCGGAGGAGCGGATCGGCGCCGTGTTCGGGCGGATCTCCTTCTTCGTCAACGCCGGCGTGCGCTTCGTCGAGGAGCACGCGAAGCTCCGCGCCCTGGCGGTGCTGTGGGAGCAGCTCGGGCGCGAACGCTACGGCGTGAGCGACCCGGCGCAGCTGCGGCTGCGCTACGGCGTGCAGGTCAACTCGCTCGGCCTGACCGAGAGCCAGCCCGAGAACAACGTGCAGCGGATCGTGCTCGAGACGCTCGCCGTCACGCTCGGGCGAAACGCGCGGGCGCGCGCGGTCCAGCTGCCGGCGTGGAACGAGGCGCTCGGTCTGCCGCGCCAGTGGGACCAGCAGTGGTCGCTGCGAATCCAGCAGGTCCTCGCGTATGAGACCGACCTGCTCGAGTACCCCGACATCTTCGAAGGCTCGAGCGTCATGGAGGGACTCGTCGACGAGCTCGTCCAGGGCGCCGGCGAGGAGCTCGCGCGGATCGAGCAGCGCGGAGGCGCCGTCGAGGCGGTCGGCCACATGAAGGCGGCGCTGGTCGAGTCGGGGCGCGCGCGACTGCGGCGGATCGAGTCGGGCGAGCAGGTCGTCGTCGGGGTCAACCGCTACACCGAGACCGCCCCGTCACCGCTCACCGCGGACGGCGAAGGCGCGTTCCTGACGGTCGACCCGGCCCACGAGCAAGCGCAGATCGAGGCACTGGAACGATGGCGGGCGCAGCGCGACGCGAACGCGGTGACGAAGGCGCTGGAGGAGCTCGCACGCGTCGCGCGCAGCAACGAGAACATCATGCCGGCGACGCTCGCGGCCGCTCGCGCCGGCGTGAGCACCGGCGAGTGGGCGGGAACGCTGAGGGAGGTCTTCGGCTCCTACCGCGCGCCGACCGGTGTCGCCGACGCACCGCCGGCGCGCGGGTATGCCGAGATCGAGCAGCTGCGCGAGGATGTCGACCGGGCCTCGGAGCAGCTCGGCAGGCGGCTCAAGCTGCTCGTCGGCAAGCCGGGGCTCGACGGCCACTCGAATGGCGCCGAGCAGATCGCTCTCTATGCGCGCGACGCCGGAATCGAGGTCGTCTACGAGGGGATCCGCCTCACGC
>JBEKBL010000273.1:0-3209 GCA_050015415.1 Solirubrobacteraceae bacterium | reverse complement strand
CGCGTGATCAGCCCCGTCGCGCGAGCGCCTTGCGCAAGGGCGCCGAGGGCCAAGCCGCGCCGCGCCGCGCTCTAAACTAGGCCGCATGCCCCCGAAACAACGCCAGGTGCGCCTGGAGCAGCGCAGCGGCGCTCCCGAGCACCTGATGCAAGAGATGCAAGGGCGCAGCGACGAACAGCTCGAGGCGGAAACCAAGTACCGCTCGGTAGCGCTCGCGATCCTTGGTGGACGCGCGGCTGAGCGCTATGACGCTGGCGCTGCGCGCGGATACTTCCAGCGCGCGATCGCCGCCGCCCGTCCACAGGAGCGGATGCAGATCCGTCGCATGGCCGACGCTTCCCTCGCGCTGGCTGAGCGCCGCGCCGGCGATCTCCGCGACGCGGTCGAGAAGCTCGGCCAGGAACCGCCAAGCAGGCGTCAGCTCTTCGGCTTGCAGATGATGGGTTTGATCGCGCCGGCGCGCAGCGCGGGCGTCCTGCGGCGGATCCGCGGCATCGTGATCGGGGCTCTGCTGGTGATCGCGATCATCGCGCTCGGGTCGGGCGTTGTGGAGCTGATTTCGCTGCCGTTCGGAGGGCTCTCGCTGCCGCCCGCCGTCCTGCTCGGGGTGCTGGCGGACATCGTCGCGTTCGTGATCCTCATGCAGATCGCACGCCGCAGGCGAAACGCCGCGCGGGCCAAGGCCGGCCTGGCCGGCTGAGAACCCACCCTGAGCGCGGCGCATAATGGGTTCGGCGGGCTTCGTCGCTCGCTTCCCGATGAGCCCAAAGCAGACACATCACAAGCACTCCTCGACCAAGGGCTACCGGCGCCTCCTCGACCGTCTGGCCGAGCATCCCGCGGTGCACCGGGTCGCAACCGGCCGCGTGACGCCGCGAATGGGCGCTGGCCGCCCGGTCGCGCCGATCTCGAAGGTGCGCCCGGTCACGTCTGGGCTCTCGATCACGATCAACACCGACGGCGCGATGATCGACGCCTACGTCATCACCGACCGGCCGCTCGAGGTCGAGCAGTTCATGGCAGAGCAGGGCTGGACCGGCTGACCGCAGCGGAAGCTCCGGCCCGATGAGCGTCTTCGCCGTGAAAGCAGCGCTCGCTCGCACCGCCGGCGCGGCGTCGCGCCTCACGGGACGCGGCGCGACGAGCCTCCCCGGCACTGTCCTGCTCGCCCTCGACCCGACCGCGATCGACCGGCTCGCCGCCGACTTGCCGCGCGGCAGCGTGGTGATCTCGGCGACCAACGGGAAGACCACGACCGCCGCATTGGGCGGGTCGATCCTCACCCGCGCGGGCATCGCGACAGTCGACAACTTCGCCGGCGCAAACATGGCCGGCGGCATCGCCTCGGCGCTGCTGGAGCGGCGGCGCGGCGGCGAGCCCCCAGCGGAGCTCGGCCTGTTCGAGGTTGACGAGTTCTGGCTCGCCAGCGTTGCCGGCTCACTGCGACCGCGAGTGATCGTGCTCGCGAACCTTTTCCGCGATCAGCTCGACCGCTACGGGGAGCTCGAGACGATCGGCGAGCGCTGGGCCGCGGTCGTCGCCGAGGCGACGGGGCGGCTCGTTCTCGGAGCGGACGATCCGCTGGTCGCCGCCCTCGGCGTTGACGCGAACGATCCGATCTACTTTGGCATCGAGGACGAGCACATGGCCCGGCCCGGTGGACTGGCCCATGCCGCAGACTCCAAGCAGTGCCGGCGCTGCGGCGGCGCCTACCGCTACGAGCGCGTCTACATCGCCCACCTCGGCGTATACGAATGCTCGAGTTGCGGCCTGCGGCGCCCGCAACCGCAGGTCAGCGCCCGCACGATCCGCCTCGATGGTGTGCGCTCGGCGCGCTTCGAGCTGCGCACCCCCGCCGGGAGCGGCGAGGTCGAGCTCTCGCTCCCGGGCCTCTACAACGTGTACAACGCACTCGCCGCGGCTGCGCTCGCGACGGCGCTCGAGATACCGCTCGCTGCAATCATCGACGGCCTCGCAGCTGCAGCACCGATGTTCGGCCGTGGCGAGCGCGTGACCGCCAATGGACGTGAACTGCAGATCATGCTGATGAAGAATCCGGCTGGCGCGAACGAGATCGTCCGCACGATCGCGCTCGATCCGGGCGAGCACCACGTCCTCGGCGTCCTCAATGACCGCGACGCCGACGGTCGCGACGTGTCCTGGATCTGGGACGCAGACTTCGAGGACTTCGCTGCGAGCGTTGCTCAGCTGACCTGCGCGGGTGCCCGCGGCCCCGAGCTGGCGTTGCGCTTCAAGTACGCCGGCGTGGCGCCCGAGCGCATCACGGTCGAGTCGGACCTCTCGAGGGCCCTCGACACCGCGATCGACGCCGCCGGCGACTCGACGATCTACGCGCTCCCGACCTACACCGCGATGCTCGAGCTGCGTGAAGTGCTGCGCAAACGCGGCCAGACGACGAGCTCGTGGGTGCGCGCATGAGCGCGTCAGTGATCTGGCACGACCTCGAGTGTGGCGCCTACGCGGCCGACCTGCCGCTCTGGCGCGAGCTTGCCCGCTCACACGGCCCCGGCCCGATCCTCGAGGTCGGTGCTGGCACTGGACGCGTGACACTCGACCTCGCACGCGCTGCTCACGCGATGATCGCAGTCGAGCGCGACCACGAGCTCGCTGCCGAGCTCACCCGCCGCAGCCGCGGGCTGCCCGTCGAGGTGGTCTGCGCGGACGCGTGCTACCTCACGCTCAAGGAGCGCGTCTCGCTTTGCATCGTCGCGATGCAGACCGTGCAGCTGCTCGAGGATCGGCCCGCCTTCCTGCGCTCAGCGCACGCCTCGCTGGCCACTGGCGGCGTGCTCGCGCTCGCGTTGCTCGGCCTTGACGTGCAGCCGTTCGAGGTCGAGCTCGACGCCGATGTGGTCGAGCATGGCGGCATTCGCTACGCCAGCGCACCGACGGCCCTGCGCGAGACCGGCGAGCAGGTCGTGCTCGAGCGTCGGCGCACCACCTTCGACGGCTCGGCCGGCAGCGTGTCGCTCGACGTGACGTCTCTCGCGCGTCTCGAGCCGGCGACGCTCGCGGCCGAGGGGATCACTGCCGGCTTCGCCTACCGCGACCTGCTGAGCGTCCCGCCGACAGCCGAGCACGTTGGTAGCCGCGTGTTGTTGCTCGAGGTCGCTCCGCAATGAGCGCACGCGTGCTGCGCGTCTGCGCGCTCTACCCCGAGCTGATGAACATCTACGCCGACCGCGGCA
>JBEKBL010000272.1:0-3258 GCA_050015415.1 Solirubrobacteraceae bacterium | reverse complement strand
CGGCTCGAAGCCGGCGATCGTGATTGGCTTTCCGTAATCGGCCGGGATGAACTCGAACGGCCGCGCGCCGACGATCGTCGACACGTGACCTGGTCCGATGAACCCGTCGAGGCGCAGGTCCGGAGACTCGAGCAGGGCACGGAGCGGCGGCACGATCGTGACGTGGCTGCACATCACCGAGAAGTTCTCGACCCCGTCGGCACGCGCGCGCTTGATCGTCAGCGCCGTCGAAGGCGCCGTCGTCTCGAACCCGATAGCGAAGAACACGACCTGCCGGTCAGGGTTCTGTTTGGCGATTCGCAGCGCGTCGAGCGGTGAGTAGACGATTCGCACGTCGGCGCCTGCGGCCTTGGCCTCGAGCAGGCTGCCGTTGGCTCCCGGGACCCGCACCATGTCGCCGAAGCACGTGAAGATGACGCCGTCCTCGTGGGCAAGCGCGATCCCGTCATCGACCCGGCCCATCGGGATCACGCAAACCGGGCACCCCGGGCCGTGGACGAGCTCGACGTTTGCCGGCAGCAGATCGTCGACGCCGTACTTGTAGATCGAGTGGGTGTGCCCGCCGCACACCTCCATCAGCTTGTAGTGCCGACCCGGCTCGACCAGGCTGAGAATCTCACCGGCGAGGGCGCGGCCGAGCCCGGGGTCACGGAACTCCTCGACGAACTTCATCGCTCGTCGGCGCTGTTTGTCGAACTCAAGCAGGCGATTGCAGTGCCGGCGTGCACGAGCAGGCGCTCCCCCGGCGCGACCGGATCGACCAGCGCCGTCTCTACCTGGCTTCGCGCTCCGTCCTCGGCGGCGCAGAGCGCGAGTCCGCGTTGGCGATCGATGCGCAGCACCGTCATCGGCACCCCGTCATCGCCGCAGGTGATGCAGTGCTCGGAACCGCAGACGGATTCGGAGCGCGGGTTCACTCGATCACGCTCGCCTTCAGTTCCTCGAGCTCCTGCTCGTAGTCGGCTCCCATGCGCTCGAGCAACTCGCGGGTGGCTCTCGCCTCCTCCTCGTCGACCTGGGAGATCGCGAAGCCGACGTGGATCAGGACCCAGTCGCCGGGCCCTACGCCCACGCCCTCGACATCGAGCAATCCGATGTTGACGGTTCGCTGTACCCCGGCGACGTCAACCTTCGCGAGACGATTGACCTCGTCGCTGATCTCGACGATCTGGCCGGGGATTGCGAGACACATCTCGGCGCGGTTCTAGCACGCTCCGGAGGGCCGAAATGGTGGCTGGTAAGGACAGTTACCGCGCTCTCGGTAATCAGCATTACAACCAGATCAGGTCGTCGTAGGGCCGCTGCGGACGGGATACGATGCGCACGAGGGGTTTTGCGTCGCGCGGAGCGGAGGGTTCCATTTCCATCGCAGGCCGAAGCGTTTCGCAGCACGGTCCGGTGCACTGGCCGGACGACTTTCGCGCTGCAGCGCAACTGCCGGAGTCCTCGGCGCTCTACACCTATCTCCTGGACGCCGACGACGACCTCGCGGCGGAGTTTGACGTCCGAATGCTGGTCGCAGCACGGCAGCTGGCGACAGCGAAAGTGCTCGAAATCGAGGTTGGCGACTGCGATCTGGCGCAGTGGTTTGTGGCCGTCGCTGACGGACCCGGCCTGATCATCCTCGCTGGGCTGATGGCCATTGACGCGAGAGTCGGCACCCGGACGGCGACGGAGCTCGTCGGTGCCGGCGATCTGCTCCAACCGACGAGGCAGCAAATCGACGAGCTGCTCGAGCGAACGGACACCTGGCACGCGCTTGCTCCGACGCGACTCGCCCTCCTCGACGTCGAGTTCGCAGAGCGTATGCGGCCCTGGCCGCAGATCATGCAGGCGCTGCTACGGCGCGCGGGCGAGCGAACCGCCAACGTCGACGCCCTCCGAGCGATCGCCTGCCAGCCCCGGCTCGAGCTGCGCCTGGCGCTGCTCTTCTGGCACCTCGCGTCACGTTGGGGTCGCGTCGAGCCGAGCGGAATCCACCTCTCGTTACCGCTCACACACCGGTTGCTCGGACAACTCGTCGGCGCCGAGCGCCCGTCGATCTCTCACGCCCTCGGGCGACTCGCGCGTTGCGGGCTCGTGATTGGCACCGCCGGTGACTGGCACCTGATGGGCAGCCTCGACGAGCACCTCGAGTACCTGAGCGAGCGCACCGGCACGCTCCCGACGGCAAACGCGCAGTCCTCGCTCGGCCGGCTCGCATCAAGCGCATGAGTCGCGGTGTCGGCCACGGTCACCAGGCCTCGTCTCCACCGATCGTGGGCTGACCGTGTCCCGCGGCATGGCATCCAGGCTGGCGGACAGCAAGCGCGACCCGATCAACGTGATCTGGATGACGAGCGGGCTGGGCTGTGACGGCGACACGGTCGCGCTGACCGCGGCGACAAACCCCAGCCTCGAGGACCTGCTGCGCGGTTGCTTCCCTGGGATGCCGCCGATCATCCTCTACAACCCGTTTCTGGCGTATGAGACCGGCGATGAGTTCATGCGCGCCTGGTTTGCCGCGGCGGCGGGCGAGCTCGATCCGTTCATCCTCGTGCTGGAAGGCTCGGTCCCGAACGACGCAATCAACGGCGAAGGGCATTGGGCGACGTTCGGCCTCGACCCAGACACCGGCGAGCCGATCCCGACGAGCACGTGGATCGATCGTCTGGCACCACAGGCAGCAGCCGTGCTCGCCCTCGGCACATGTGCCGCCTACGGCGGCATCCCGGCGATGCGCAACAACCCGACGGGCGCGATGGGTCTTTGCGACTACCTGGGGTGGAGCTGGCGCTCGCGACTCGGAGTCCCGATCGTCAACCTCCCGGGCTGCCCGGTGCAGCCGGACAACATCACCGAGACCCTGCTCGGCATGGCGCTGCGGCTGGTCGGCATGGGGCCGGAGCTCGACCTCGACGAGCAGGGCCGCCCAAGGCGGCTTTTCGGCCGCACCGTGCACGAGGGCTGTGATCGCGCCGGCTTCGCCGAGCAGGGCGAGTTCTCCGAACACCACGGCGACGGGCGCTGCCTCGTCAAGCTCGGGTGCCAGGGTCCCGTCGTCAGGTGCAACGTTCCGACGCGGGGTTGGGTCAACGGGATCGGGGGCTGCCCGAATGTGGGTGGCATCTGCATGGCCTGCACGATGCCTGGATTCCCCGACAAGTACATGCCATTCGTCGACACCGGGCGGGCCGTGAGGCTGTACACGAGCGGCGCACGGCTCAGCAACGGGCCGTTGCTCCGCTACTTCCGCGAGCGCAGTATTCGTCGCAACTA
>JBEKBL010000271.1:0-3272 GCA_050015415.1 Solirubrobacteraceae bacterium | reverse complement strand
CGAGCCGTAGACGCAAAGGCGCTCGGTCAGCGCGACGCCGTCAGCCTGTAGGCGGCGGCGGACCTGGTGCGGCGAGGGGAAGGGATGCTCAGGCGAGATGTGATCGCCGTTCTGCGAGAGGCCGCCGAGATCGCTCGCGCCGGCCATGACCAGCCCGGGCCACCAGTCGGAAAGGTTGGGCGGCACCTGAATGCCGACGCCCGGGAGCAGCTCATGCGCAGCGCCCACGAGTTCCGTGATGTCGTCGATCGAGACCTCGCAGGCCCAGGCCGGGAACGAAAGATCAGGATGACGTCCAATGCCCGTCCGCCAGTAGTCCTCGGCCGCGGCGGTCGCGATCTCGGCCGGCTCCTCACCGTAGTAGCGGCGGTGAGGGACGAAGTTCTGCAGGATCACCTCCTGGAGGTGGCCGTGCTCGCGTTGGAGCTCGGCGAGCGCTTCGAGCGCGGCGAAGCGGTCCGCCGCCGTCTCGCCGATCCCGACGAGGATGCCGCTCGTAAACGGGATGCGCAGCTCACCGGCGTCGCGAATCGTCTGCAGGCGCAGCGCCGGGTCCTTGGTCGGCGACGCCACGTGGGCCGGCAGGTCGGGGCGCAGCGACTCGAGCATCAGCCCCTGCGAGGCCGTCACCTCGCGTAGACGGGCGAGGTCGCCGCGTGACAGTGCGCCGAGGTTCGTGTGCGGAAGGAGGCCGCGCTCGAGTGCCCGCTCGCAGCACCAGACCACGTATGCGACGAAATCGCCAAAGCCGAGCACGTCGAGGCGGTCTCGAACGCCAGGGTGGTAGCCGGGGTCATCGCCCGTCAGGACGAGTAACTCCTTGACGTTGCGGTGCGCGGCGTGATCCAGCAGCGCGATCACCTCATCCGGCTCGTGCAGGTGCGGCTGGTGCGTCGCGAACGCGCAGTACTTGCAGTGCGACGCGCAGGTCCGCGACAGCGAAAGCGTCACATTGCGCGAGAAGGTGACTCTCCGGGCCTTGCTCGATCTCGTCGAGAGCGCAGAGGATTGCTGTGGGACGGGGACGGGGTGCTCTGGCATTGGCTAGGACTCTCGGTCACCTGGAGATCGGACGCTGTCCCCTTGGCCCAGGAACGAACCGTACTGCCCGCGGAAGAAGACGAGCGGCTCGACCTCACCCTCACGGACCTCCAACAGCCGGACCGCGCCGACGACGATCAGGTGATCGCCTGCCTCGTGCTCCGCGTCAATCGTGCACTCGATCCAAGCGAGCGCGTCGTCGAGCGCCGGGCCGGCCGCGCGCTCGTGCCAGGAGACGCCGGCGAAGCGGTCGACGCCGACACGCGAGAACTGGCGCGAAGCCTGCTCATGGTGAGCGGCAAAGATGTTGACGCAGAAGCTCCCCGACTCGCGGATCTTCGGCCAGGTCGCGGAGCTCTTCGCCGGGCAGAACAGGATCAGCGGCGGCTCGAGCGACACGGATGTGAACGAGTTGCTCGACATGCCGACCGGTCCGTCGCGGTGATGGGCGGTGATGACCGTGACCCCGGTCGGTAGGTGACCCAAAACGTTGCGGAAGCGCTCGCCGTCGATCCGCAGATCGATCTTGTCGGTCATTGGCCCTGGACGTTAGCGGGCCGGGTGCAGGTACTCGTAATAGGTGACCGGCTCGGCGTAGGCGCCGTAGCCGGCGATGTCCGAGCGCGTGAGGTTTTCGACCGGCAGTTCGAACAGGTTGACGGCGGGCACGTCCGCGTCGACGATCTGCGCGGCGCGAGCGACGAGACGCTGCGATGCGACTCCGGCGGCCGTCCTACGGAGCCGCGCGAGCAAGGCCACCAAACTGGCGTTGCGGTAGCGATCGGCAGCCGCCGGGCTCGTGGGGTCGATGCTCGCGTCGTAGTTCTCGATCAGGCTGAAGCCGGCACCGCCGAGCACGGGGGCGATGTCCTCGATCGTCGAGTCGAGATCGTGGGCCTGCGCCATCGCGAGAAGCTGGTCGTCGTCGTATACGACCACAGGCTCGAGCGTCACGCCAACCTCCGCGAGCTGACCGACCAGCGACGCGATCTCCTTCGCCTCGTCCCCGTCGGCGAGCTCCGCGTCCACGTAGACGCGCAGTTTGAAGCCTTTCGCGTAGCCGGCGGCGGCAAGTAGCCGGCGAGCCTCCGCGAGGTCGTACCCGGCCGGCTGGGCCTGGCCGTAGACGGACGGCACAGCCAGGACGTCGGCTGTTGCGTAGCCGTAGTAGATCCGGCCGCTGAGGTCCGCGCGCTCAACCGCCAGGTCGAGCGCGCGCCTCACGAGCACGCTGGCGAGTGGACCGCGCGACACGTTGAGCAGCCACGACTCGACGGTCGGACCAGTCTGGAGGATGCTCGCGCTCACGTGACTCGCCGAGGCGTACTGGAGCACGTCGGTGTAATCGCTCCAGTCGACCGCGCTCGTGTGGTCGGCAGCGCCGTCCAGCAGAGCCCGCACGCGGTGCCCGCCGCTTGATACCTGCTTGATCTCTACCTTGCGGTAGTAGGGATGGACCCACGAGTGAGGGTTGGCGAGCAGCACCAAGCGACGGTTGGCCAGGAACGAGCTCACGTAGTACGCGCCGAACGTCGCCGAGTGGGTGGCGCCCCACCGCTCGGCCCAGGGATCGCTTGACGTGGCGTGGGCAAGGTAGAGATTGCGGTCGTAGATGCCCTCGTCGAACCAGGCGAGCACGCCGAGCAGGAACGGGCTTGGAGCGCTGACATTGATCCGCACGGCGTAGCGGCTGAGGACGGTGATGGGATCGCGAACTTCGAGGTTCGCGAGTGAAAATAGAAACGGAGCCACTGGTGACGTCGCGAGATCACGTTTGATGCTCCAGCTCACGTCGGCCGCGGTGAACGGGTCGCCCGTCGGGCCGCGCACGCCGCGGCGAAGCTCGAACGTGTAGTCGCCGCCGCGAGTCGCGCGCCAGGACGTTGCGAGGTAGGGTACGACGGCGTCGGCGCCCGGGAGCACCGTGTCGGCGCCCGGTGGGGCTGCCCTCGGACGCACCAGCTCGCTCGACCAACTCTGCAGCAGCACCGTCGCCGGTGCGGGCGTCCCGGACTCGTCGAGGTCCGCGGGCAACTCGGGGACCAGGTCGATGAAGGTGCGACTGACCGGCACCACGGCGCTCCGCCCGTGAGCGGACGAGCCGCAGCCGGCGAGGAGCAGGGCGAGGCAGATGCCGCCGGCCAGGCGGCCCCCCCGCGCGGTCAAGGCTGCTGACCGGCGACGTTCAGCCGCGCGGCGGCGCAGGGTCGTTCGCCTCCGCTTCGAGGCCG
>JBEKBL010000270.1:0-6176 GCA_050015415.1 Solirubrobacteraceae bacterium | reverse complement strand
CCAGTGCCGGCGGCCCAGCTCGGCGGCAGGTCGATGACGGCCAGCATCCGCAGCCCGTGCGCGGCAAGCGACCCGACGATCTGATCGAGCGAATGCGCGGGATCGTCGGGGTTACTCCAGGTGTAGGTGTGCACCGCGTTGACGGGTGCGTTCGGCTCGGCCCACGACCAGGCGGCGTCCATCCGTGCGGTCTGGAGGCCACCGGCTGCCATCGTTGCGAAAAGCCCGCTCCAATCCGCCTGCGGGACGAACGACGCCTCGAACAGGGGCTGGATGTTCGCGCCGTAATAATCCGCGGGCGGCAGCGCCGCAGCGCTCTCGGGGATTGTTATGCAAACCAGCCAGCACAGCGCCGACAGGGCGACCGCGCCTCGCCACCGGCTCGGGCGAAGGCGCCGAAGAGTCGTCGTCACACGCATCGAACGACTGTACGTACTGCGTCCTTCGGTCCCGACACGAACGTCGGCTCAGCGCGAGGCCGCGGCGCGGGCGCGAGGCTGATCCGGGCGCCCGAGTGGGCCTCGCCTCAAAGCCACTCGCCCGCGAGCGCGGTGTCGGCTTCGAAGACAACCGGCTCGAGATCCTCCAGGCGATTGAGGCGCACCAGGCTCGGGAAGAACCGGGTCCAGGCGAGCGCGATGACTACCGTCGCGATGCCGCCGCAGATCACGGCCGGAACCGCCCCGAGCAGTGCGGCCGCGCTGCCTGACTCAAACGCCCCGAGCTGGTTCGAGGCGCCGATGAACACCGCCTCGACGGCGCCCACGCGGCCGCGCACCCAATCCGGCGTCGCGAACGTCACGGCGTTGGTGCGGAGGTTGACGCTGAACATGTCGAAGGCGCCGCTGGCCAGCAGCGCCACGGCCGAGAGCAGGAAGATCCGCGAGATGCCGAACACGACAATGCTCGCCCCGAAGCCGCAGACGCAGGCGATCAGGATCGGGCCGGCGCGCGAGGAGAGCGGGTGGCGTACGAGCACGACGCCGGCGATGACCGCGCCGACGGCGGGTGCGCTGCGCAGCACGCCGAGACCGGCAGGGCCGACGTGCAGGACGCTCTGTGCAAAGACCGGGAGCAGCGCGACCGCGCCTCCGAAGAGAACGGCGAAGAGGTCGAGCGTGATCGCTCCGAGCAGGATCGGCGCCCCCCGGATGAACCTGACTCCCGCCAGCAATGTCGCGGCGCTCAGCGGCTCGGCCGTTGGCGCATCGGTGCGTGGCCGGACGCGTATCGCCAGCATGCAGGCCGCCGCGACCACGAACAGGCTCAGCGCGGTGGCGTATACGACCTCGGGATCGATCGCGAAAAGGAGACCGCCGACCGCCGGCCCCCCGACCATCGCAGTCTGGTTCACGACCGAGCGAATCGTCATTGCCCTGCCCAGCAGGTCGTGCTCGACGAGCATCGGCGGCAGTGAGCGGTTAGCCGGGAACGAGAGTGCGGTGGCCACCCCGTTCGCCGTTGCGAGGGCGAGGAATGGCCACAGCAAGTGCGCTCCGTCGACGCTGACCACGAGCAGGGCGGCGGCGACCGAGGCGAGCAGCGCGAGCGCGATCAGCATCACGACACGGCGCGAGATCCGGTCGGAAAGCTGACCGGCGGGGATCGCCAGCACGAACACCGGCGCGAACTCGAGCAGCCCGATCAGACCGAGGTCGAATGCCCGATGGTTGACGTCGTAGACCTGCCAGCCGATCGCGACCGCGATCATCTGGCTGGCCAGATTCATCGCCAGGACGACGGCCACGAAGAGTGCGAAATCGCGCCGCTGGACGGCCGCCGGTAACCGGCTGCGCACAGCTGCACTCAGTCCCATTCGGCCAATTCTCTCAGCCTGACCGCTACCGTCGAAGTGAGGTCATCCGGGAGCGCCGGCACGTCAGCTCCCGACCCCCACGCCGGCGAGAGCGGCCGGTGTCCGGCCGCTAGACGAGGATTTCGCTGCGCAGTCGGCCGGCGGCGGCGATCGCGTCGCCGCGCGAATGCACGCCAAGCTTGCGCAGGATGCGCTTCACGTGGCTGTTGACCGTCTCGGTCGAAAGGAAGAGGTCGTCGGCGATCGTGCGCGTGGTAGCCCCCGAGCAGATCAGGTCGAGGATCTCCCACTCGCGGTCGGTCAGAGGACTCTTCACGGGGCGGATCCCGTAGCCGTCCTCCGGCGTGCGACGCAGGCGATCGACGAGATGGCCGGTCATCTCGCGTGAGATCACCGACTCGCCTGCGGCTACGAGCCGCAGCGAGTGGGCGATCGACGCGATTCCGGCTCCCTTGTCCAGGAAGCCGCTCGCTCCGGCGCGAACCGCGCTCGTCTCGAGCTCGAGCTCGCGCGCGGCGGAAAGTAGGACGACACGAACCTCGGGGGCCACTGACGTGATCCGCTGGGTCGCGGTCACCGCGTCCATTCCCGGAACGGCCGTGGCGATGACGACGAGCGCCGGACGGTAGTGAAGCGCGAGCTCGATGCCCTCGACCGAGCTCTCGGCCTGGGCCATCACGATGAAGCGGCCGTCGCGCCGCAGCGCATCGGAGACCGCGTGGCGCGAGATCGCGTCCGGGTCGATCAGGATCATCCGGATGCGATCGCCGGCGGCCACTGCGGCCGCCTGACTGCGGCGCTCGGCCGGGACATCGGTGTTGGGCACGTCCAGTGCAAGTTCGATCATCGTCGTCGCAGTGTGGGGATCTCTCCCCTCCGGGTCAAGCAAAAAAGCCCCTGGTGGACGCGTGTACTACCAATCGGGCGGTCAGAGCGTTTAGGTGGTTTTCCCCGTAAATGCTGGAGATATCCACTATCGGCCATTAAGTCGGCAGGTTGTTCGATGCCCTGGGAGTGCCCTCAAGGCCCCGATCTGGACGTCTGTACGAGGGACGAGGAGGAGGAGCGCCGCGATCGCGATCGACCGATACCGCTCGAAGGGAAACACCGCTGATGTCCGACGAGAACGATCAGAGCGCAGAAGGAGCCACGGGCGAGCTCGCCCGTGAGCTGCTGATCGACCTCTACAGCGCGCTTTCGGGTCACGTCCCGAAGGCGGTCCGTGTCTACGGCGAAGGCGACGCAATGCTGTTGCTGCTGCGCTTCGACCCGGCAGAGCTCTGGCGGAGCGATCAGATCACCGACGAGCCGCTGGTGCAGGCGACGTTCGGCGCGCTCCCGGACATGATCGCGTCGGCCGTAGAACGCCGCCAGGGCCGGATCCTCCTCGCGGGCGATCTCAGCGTCTGCGTCGAGCGCGGCCTCGCCGTGTTTGCCTTCCAGGCCGTCGGGGACCCACCGGCGGTCCGGCGCGACAAGAGTGAATTGTTCGCGTCGCTGAGACCCTCGCTGGCGTCCGCCCGCGCAGCCCTCACCTAGCAGCGCACGACCCCACCAGACGCGCCACCGCGTGCCGCCGGCCGCGCTGAGTTCGGTACCCTCGCGCGGTGAGCATCACCGCACAAGACGAAGCCACGCTCGTCGTTCACGCCGTTCGCCGCCGCCGCGGCGGGCGTCCGAGCAGGCGCCTGATCGCCACGCTCGCCACGCTCGCGATCGCGGGCGGATTCACCTATCTCGCAGTTCGCGGAGTCCACTGGCACACAGCCTGGGTTGCGGTCGAGCACTGCCACGCCTGGTGGCTCGTTCCCGCAATGGTCGCGTTCGCCGCGCAGACGCTGATGCGGGCGATGCGCTGGCGCTCGCTGTTCGCGCACGAGCGGCGACCGCGCCGCGGCCCGATCTTCGAGGCGACGATGATCGGCTACCTCTTCAACAACATCATGCCCGCGCGCGCGGGCGAGGTCGCGCGAATCGCGGCGCTGACCAAGCGCTCCTCGACCCCGCCCGCCGAGATCGTCGGGACGGTCCTTGTGGAGCGCGTGTACGACGTCTTTGCCGTGCTGCTGATCTTCTTCTGCGCGTTGCCGTGGCTGCCCCACGTGTCGTGGCTCGGCGCCGCGGCGATCCTTGCCGCGATCGCCGCGATCGGGCTCGTCGCGGTGGTCGCCGTTCTCGAGATCTACGGCGAGCGGCCGCTGCAATGGCTTGCGCGCCCGCTGGCACGGCTGCCGCGCCTGTCAGCCGAGCGGATCGAGCACCACGTCGCCCTACTGGCCAGCGGCCTGTCGGGCCTGCGTGAGCGCCGCGTCGCGCTCGAGGCGCTGGGCTGGAGCCTCGCCGCCTGGATGACGACGGCGCTCTGGGCGTGGTTTGTTCTGCTCGCCTTCCACCACCTGCCGTTCAGCGCCGGAGTCCTCGTGACCGTTGCCGTCGGGCTCTCGATGATCATCCCGTCGCCGCCGGCGTCGATCGGCGTCTTCGAGGCGGCGGGCGTGCTCGCACTGAATGCTTATGGCGTTTCCCGGACGGGCGCGCTGCCGTACGCGATCGTTCTGCACATCTCGAACTTCGTGCCGCTCGTCACCGGCGGCGCGATCGCGCTGCGGTTGGCGACGCGCCGGGGTGCTCGGAGCGCCCACCCAGCGACCTATAATCCAGCCGACCCCGCCGCTAGGGAGCGCGCTCGTGCAAGAGATGGTCATCTATGGCGTCAGCTTCGACATGGTCGGCAAGCAGCCGATCGTGCTGCTGAAGACGGCTGAGGGCAACAAGTTCCTGCCGATCTGGATCGGCCACCCGGAGGCGGCATCGATCCTGATGAAGCTCCAGGGGGCGCAGACGCCGCGTCCGATGACCCACGATCTGCTCTGCGACATGCTCGGCGAGCTCGAGGTCCGCTGCACGCAGGTCGCCGTCACCGAGTTGCGCGAGAACACGTTCTTCGCGTCGATCACGCTCGTCACCGGCGGCCGTGAGCTCGAGATCGACTCGCGCCCGAGCGACGCGATCGCTCTGGCGGTCCGCTCCGGCGCGCCGATCTTCGCCGCCGACGAGGTGATCGCCGAGTCGGCGATCGAATTCGAGCACGAGGTCGAGGACACCGACGACGTGGTCGAGAAGTTCAAGGAGTTCCTCGACCAGGTCACACCGGAGGACTTCGCCGCCGGCGACAGCTGACGGCTTGCCCGGTGGGCGCATGCGCCCACCGGCCGATCGGTGCATGCACCGATCGGGGCCTCGGCGCATGCGCCGAGGCCAGCGCCAGGCCTAGCGCGCCTGGGGCGAGCGCGCCCGCGCGGACTCGAGGATCCGCTCGACGAGCTGGTCGAACTCGATGCCGGCGGCGTCGGCGGCCTGTGGCAGCAGGCTCGTCTCGGTGAGGCCGGGGATCGGGTTCAGCTCGAGAATCTGCGGCTCGCCGTCGTGCGCGAGGATCATGTCGACGCGCGCGAAGCCGTAACAGCCGAGGACCGAGTAGGCGGCAAGGGCGATCTCATGGGCGCGCTGGGCGAGCGGTGCAGCGAGCTGCGCCGGGCACTCGAACGTGGTGGCGCCGATGTCGTAGCGCGCCGCGAAGTCGTAGAAGTCCTGACCGCGCGGGATCGCCTCGACGATCGGCAGCGCCTCCGGCTCACCGCCGGGACGCCCAAGGACGGAGATCGCCAGCTCGCGGCCTTCGACATGACGCTCGAGCAGCACCTTGTGGTCGTAGGAGAGCGCAGCGACGAGCGCGGTCGGCACGTCCGCGGCGCTGCGCGCGAACTTGATGCCGAGCGCCGAGCCGTGCGAGGCCGGCTTGACGACGAGCGGGAACTCGAGGCGGTGGACGATCGCGCCGAGCGCGTTGCCGGCTCCGAGCTCGCGCAGCGCGCTCTCGCTGAAGGCGACCCAGTCGGGGGTCGGCAATCCGGCGTCACGTAGCACGTGTTTGGCGGTGACCTTGTCCGAGCAGCGTGCGCAGGCCCCGACGCCCGAGCCCGTATAGGGGATCTCGAGCACCTCGAGCAGCTCCTGGACAGTGCCGTCCTCGCCGCCGGGTCCGTGCAGCACGATGAACGCGATCTCCGGGGCGTCGTCGCGCAGCCGCCTCAGCAGGTCGGTGGCGACGTCGATGCCGACGACGTGGTGTCCGAGCCGCTCGAGCGCGTCCTCGACGCGCGCCCCTGATGCCAGCGAGACCTGGCGCTCCAGCGACCGCCCGCCCTTGAGGACGGCGACCCGCGTCATGCCCGGCGCGACTCGCTTCGCGAGCGCGCCTGACGATCGGGCATTGGGACCACCTTCGCCATCGCGGCCTGCGCCGCCGGCTCGACAGTCGCGGCAGCGCGGTTCTGGTGCGTCAACGAGCTGTAGAGAT
>JBEKBL010000269.1:0-3282 GCA_050015415.1 Solirubrobacteraceae bacterium | reverse complement strand
TGGCGAGCGTGCTATCGATCAGGCTCGGCTCGAGCCCGGCGCGCTGCATCCGATCGCGGATCCGCGCCACCCCCCAGCCGTCGATGTTACGACGGTCCTCGGCGAGCAGCCGTGCATAACGCTCGTCGCTCAGGTAGCCCTGCTCGATGACGACGGCGATCGCCTGGTCGGCCGTCTCCTCGTCGACTCGTGCCCGGCTCAGGCGCTGTCGCAACTCGGCGACGCTGTGCTCGCGCCGCGCGAGAAGCGCATAGCAGCGCGCAAGGGCGTCGGTCAGCGCACCCGGCTCGTCTGCAAAGACACGCTCCGGCTCGGACAGGGACACCTCCTCGTGTGGCGGCATGCCCTGGCCGCCTGGCCCTACGCGGCCCGCTCGTCGCTGGCCGTGATCGCAGCTGCCTCCTTCTCGAAGTCGAGCGGCTCATCTTCGTCCACCACAGCAGTCACGGACGGCGTTGGCGCGACAGCGTCGTCAGCGGCTGGGCCGGTGCCCGTGTCCGAACGGTCGCCTGTACCCGAACGGTCGATCTCCTCGACGAGCGAGTCGTTCACACCGAGCGCGGCATAGATCCGCTCCTCGATCTCCTTCGCGATCGCGGCGTTGTCATCGAGGTAGACCTTGGCGTTGTGGCGTCCCTGCCCGAGCCGCTCCTCCCCGTAGGAGAAGAACGAGCCCGACTTGGTGACGACGTTGTGCTCGATGCCCAGGTCGATCAGGCAGCCCGAGGTCGAGATCCCCTTACCGAACTCGATGTCGAACTCGGCCTGGCGGAACGGCGCCGCCACCTTGTTCTTGACGACCTTCACGCGCACGCGGTTGCCGACCGCCTCGGTGCCGTCCTTCAGCGTCTCGATCCGCCGGATGTCGAGCCGCTGCGACGCGTAGAACTTCAGTGCGCGCCCGCCGGGCTGCGTTTCCGGAGAGCCAAAAAGGACCCCGATCTTCTCGCGGATCTGGTTCGTCAGGATGCACAGCGTCTGCGTGCGGTTGAGGTTGCCGGCGAGCTTGCGCATCGCCTGCGACATCATCCGCGCCTGAAGGCCGACGCTCTGGTCTCCCATCTGTCCCTCGAGCTCGGCACGCGGCGTCAGCGCAGCGACCGAGTCGATCGCGACGACGTCGACAGCGCCGGAGCGCACGAGCATGTCCGCGATCTCGAGCGCCTGCTCGCCGTAGTCGGGCTGTGACACGAGCAGCTCGTCGATGTTCACGCCGATCCGACCCGCGTAGAGCGGGTCCATCGCGTGCTCGGCGTCGATGAACGCACAGGTCCCACCGAGCTTCTGCGCCTCGGCGAGCACGTGGTAGATGAGCGTCGTCTTGCCCGAGGACTCGGGACCGAAGACTTCGACGATGCGCCCGCGCGGCACGCCGCCGATGCCGAGCGCGAGGTCGAGCGACAGCGCTCCCGTCGGGATCGCCGCGCAGCGTACCTGCGCGCCCTCATCGCCCATTCGCATGACCGAGCCCTTGCCGAACTCACGCTCGATCTGGCTGAGCGCACCCTGCAGCGCAGCGGCCTTGGCCTTCGCCGCCTTCTCGTCTTCTGTCACGGTCATCAAAGCTCCCTGTTCGGCCGAATCTCTGTTCGGTCAAGCTACGCTCGGGCGCGGACGGAACGGTGCGATCGAAGGCTTCGAGACGCTGGCGCTCCGCCCCACCTCTCACCACCCCCCGACGCTCGCCAGCTCCTCATAGCGCGCACCCTCGCGCTCCAGGTGCGAGCGCAGAAGCACGACCTTCTCGCAGGCGAAGCTGAGCTGCGGCGTCGGCACGAGCTCCCCCGGCCGCTCGCTGCCCGGGCGCATCCGCGCAACCGTGACATGCGGGCGAAAGCGCTGCGTTCCTGGCTGCCAGTCGATCGTCGCGGCGATATC
Organism: Solirubrobacteraceae bacterium; assembly: GCA_050015415.1. Classification (GTDB taxonomy): domain Bacteria; phylum Actinomycetota; class Thermoleophilia; order Solirubrobacterales; family Solirubrobacteraceae; genus Palsa-513. Next base: position 1,404 of record JBEKBL010000269.1, on the reverse strand, counting down.
GGCGGCCAGCAGCCCCTGCAGCGAGCGCAGCGCGCCCTCCGGGTCGCCGATCTCGACGGCCAGCGCACGCGGGCGCCGCGACGGCAGCCATGCCGGTGCGCCCACCGCCAGCTCCCCGACCGCTGCCACCGCCTCGGCGACGCCACCGAGCACGCCGGCCAGCTCGCTGACGCACGACAGCGGCTGCTCCCCGAGAAAGCAGAGCGTGAGGTGGAGCGTGTCCGGCTCGAGGCGCCGCACGCCAAGTCGTCCGAGCGCCGCCACCCGCGCCCAGCGTGCCAACTCGCCGCGGACACCATCCGGCAGGCAAGCAGCCACGAACAGCCGCCCACGATCACCGATCGTGCTCATCGCCGACCGGCGCGATCAGTCCCGTGCGTCCGACTCACGCCGTTGTTCTGGCGCCACTCCGCCGCCATGGGCGTCGCTCTCGCCGAGCAGCACTCGGCGCAGCAGGTGCAGAGCCAGCGTCGTCGCACGCTCGCGGATGTCCTGCCGGCCACCCGGCAGGCGCGTCTGGCGCACGATATGAGCCCCGTCGCGGGAGCTGACGGCGACCCAGACCAGGCCAACCGGCTTCTCCGCCGTCCCGCCGCCCGGGCCGGCAATGCCGGTCACGCCGACGGCAAGGTCCGCCCCAACGCGCTCACGTGCTCCGTCAGCGAGCGCCAGCGCAGTCTCCGCCGACACCGCCCCGAACTTCACGAGGGTCGCGTGCGGCACACCGGCGAGCGACTCCTTGACCTCGTTCGAGTAGGCGACGATCCCTCCGAGCACGTAGGCAGATGAGCCCGGGCGGTCGGTCAGGCGCGCGGCGACGAGCCCGCCGGTGCACGATTCGGCCGTGGCAACCGTCAGCTCCCGGGCGCTGAGCAGGGCCGCCACTTGATCGTCGACGCTCGTCCCGTCCTCGGAGTAGAGCGTGTCGGGATGGCGCTCGCGGACGACGGCCGCAAAGGCCTCGTAGACGTCCGCATGGCCCTCCTCGTAGCGCGTGGCGATCTCGATCTCGGCGCGGCGCATGCAGGTCGTCACCTCGATCAGCCCGAGGTCGACGCCGGACGCCTGCGCCACGCGCAGCGTCTCCGCGATCTGCGACTCCGGCAGCCCGTACAGTCGCAGCATCCGCTGCTCATAGACGGTGCGCCCGGCCACCGCGCGCGCAAAGGCGTCGGTCTGCGTCGCGGCGCTCCAGAGCGGCTGCAGCTCGCGCGGCGGCCCCGGCAGGACCACCACGGTCGGTCCGCTGCGCCCGGCCGCCGGTGGCACGACGAGCCCCGGCGCCGTCCCCACCGGATCGAGCACCACAGCGCCCGCCGGCACGATCGCCTGCTTGCGGTTGGAGGCGCGGATCGTCTCCTCCGACAGGTTCGGCCAGCGGCGTCGCAGCGGCCGCAGGATCTC
>JBEKBL010000268.1:0-3315 GCA_050015415.1 Solirubrobacteraceae bacterium | reverse complement strand
AAGGCTCTGCACAGCCAATGAGCTCATGCGCTCTCCTGTCTAGTGGTGGTTGAAAGCGGTTTCGAGAAACCGTTGGACGCAGCTGACCAGCGCCGCCGGAGCAGTGCCGGCGACGTCGTGTCCGGAGTCGATCTCGGCAACGGTCACCCCGGGGAACTCATCGCGCAGCCGCCGGAGCGCCTCCGCGTCGAACGCCCGCGAGCGAGTGGCGCGCACGGCGAGCGTCGGAACTCGAAGCTCTGCGAGCTCCTGCCAGGGGTCCGTCGGCGGGAAGGCCGAGACCCAATCCGGACGGCCGTTCGGCCGGTCGTTCTGGAAGGCTGGATCGCGCGTCGCAATCACGTACCCGCCTTCGACGTCCGCGAGGAACATCTCGAGCCGCGCACGGGAAGCCGGTCGAGCGAGCGAGCTTGGATCCCGAGTGGTCGCGGCGAGCGCGTCGGCGAGCGTGGGGAACACTCCCGGTGACCGCTTCGCCAGCCCTTGTTGGCGGGCTGCGCCGACCTGGCCTGCGGCGGTTCGGCCTGGGCAGTGATCGACGAGCACGACGGCCGAAGCGCGTTCAGGGAAGCGGGCCGCGAAGCGCAGAGCGAAGGATCCGCCACGGGATGCCCCCAGGAGAATCGGTAGGGGCCATCCGAGTTGGTCGCAGACCGCGCCGATGTCGGCGATCTGGGCGTCGATCGAGTAGTCCCCGGACGGGCTCCACGTCGAAGCCCCGTAGCCGCGGGCGTCGAAGGCAACGACCTCGCGATCAGAGGCGAGCGCAGCGGCCACTTCGATCCAGTCGTAGGAGTCGTAGTAATTCGCGCCGTGCAGGATCAGAATCGGCGTCAGTCCGGGCTCGCCGAATCGGCGATAGAACAGATCGACGTCCCCGGAGGTGGCCGTGGCGGTGGTGTGTTCGCTCTGGGTGATGGTCATCGTGTCTATCTCGAGCGGGCGGAGCGCGGCGACCGAGCAGTTGGTGCTCGGCCGCCGCGCTCCGGCGATCAGCTCCCCTTTGCCTCCCAGGATTTGATCGAGAACGCAGTCGCGTCGCCCTGCGCAACGAGGAAATTCAGCGTCCCCTGCAGCTGCGTGAGCCCGCTCGTCGTGAACGGCTTCGTTGGGTAGTCCGAAAGCGGACTGAACTCTCGCTCCTGCGCTGCGGTCGCCCCGGTCTGGGTCGTCGCCGCGTAGGCGTAGTAGGCGCTGGCGTGGGCCTTGGCGTAGGCGATCGCCTTGTCACGCGCCGCGTTCCAGGCCTTGACGATGCCCGGATCGGCGCTCAGCAGGCTGGTCGATGCGACCGTGAGACCGGTGCCCTGCAGCTTGGGAGTTGTGGCGCTCTTGATCACGACCGGGTATCCCTGACCGGTCAGCGGCAATGCCTCCGTCGGCGGGACGACGACGGCGTCGATCGAGCCTGCTTCGACGGCCGGGATTGCGGCAGTGAGGAGCATCGCAACCCGATCCACCTTGCCGGTCAACCCCTGCTGGGCCAGCAGGCCCTGAAGGTAGCGGTCCATGTAGGACTCGGGCTGCACGGCGACCGTCTTGCCGACCAGCTGGCTCAATGACGTTATGCCCGGCCGCGCGACGATCCACGCTTCGTTGTTGACGCCGTACTGGTTGATCAGCCTGTCAGACGTGCCTTGCGAGTAGGCGATCAGCCCCGGCGTGTCACCGAGCAGGCCGAGGTTGACGCTGCCGCCAACGAGCGCCGCGGTCTGAAGCGGTCCATTGGCGAACCCGGCCGTCTGGATCGACGTCACGCCGGCCGGCTTGAGCCACTTCTGGAGAAGCCCCCTGGAATACGCGAACCCTTCGGGTCCGGTGAATAGCCCGTTCGTACCGATGTAGCCGACGTCCAGCGTTATGTTCTTGGGAGTTTTGGGCACAGGCCGCGCCACAGCAGCGCCGCTCCCGACGGCGGCCGCCGCAGCGAAGCCCGCCACGAGGGCCGTGATGGTCAGGGCTGGCCAGCGCTCAACAGCGCGCGCCAGAGGGGCAGGTAGGTTCATCGAGTCTCCTGATGGTTTGGGGTTGGGTCAGCTGGGTCAACGCCGAGCTCGGCGAGCAAGCGGGCACGTAGTTCGAGCGCGTCGGTTCCCGTCCGAGCGCCCGGCGGCTTCTCGTGACGGTGGTCGAGTGAGATGCCGCCATCACGGATCACGAGGATCCGGTCGGCGAGCGCGACGGCCTCGTCGACGTCGTGCGTGACGAGCAGCGTCGCCGGGTGATGTCGGCTGCACAGTTCACGGAGCAGCGCGTGCATGCGCAGGCGCGTCAGCGCATCGAGTGCGCCGAACGGCTCGTCGAGGAGCAGCAGTCTGGGGTTGCGGATGAAAGCGCGCGCCAACGCCGTGCGCTGTGCCTCGCCGCCGGAGAGCGTGCCAGGCCAGGCGTCGGCACGCGCGGAGATCCCGACCTCGTCGAGCGCCGCAATCGCGTCGGCACGCGTGGCCTTGGGCAGACCGATCAGGACGTTTCGCCAGACGCGCTTCCAAGGCAGCAGGCGGTGGTCCTGAAAGGCGACGGCGCGCTCGCGCGGGACCGTGACGTGACCGAAGGCGCCAGGGTCCTGACCGGCCAGGGCCCGCAGCAGCGTGCTCTTACCCGAGCCGCTTGTTCCGAGCAGGGCCACGATCTCGCCGTCGGCCAGGTCCAGGTCGATCCCGGACAGCACCGTGCGGCCGGCGAACGCGCGGCCGTAGCCGCGGATGCGGACGACGGTCTCACTCCGATGCCGCGAGGGCTCCATCAACGCCAGCGATGCCGGCGGTGAACCGTCTACGGATTCACGAAGCTCGAGCGCCATGCGAGGGCCCACCTTTCGATCAGTCGTACGATCACGTCACTCGCGACGCCGAGCAGGCTGTAGACGAGCAGTCCGGTGAAGATCACGTTCGTTTGCAGCAGGTTCTCGGCGTTGATCAAGAGGTAGCCGAGCCCCGATGTGGCATTGATCTCCTCGGCGGCGACGAGCACGAGCCACGAGAGGCCCATGGCAAGGCGCAGCCCGGTGAGGAACTGCGGCAGCGCGCCTGGAAGGATCACGTGGCGGATCAGGCCGCCGCGGCGGAGGCCGAGCACGCGGCCGGCTTCCACAAGGCGCGGATCGACGCTCCGCACGCCGGCGTAGGTGTTGATGTAGATCGGGAAGATCACGGCCCAGGCGATCAGGAACACCTTCGCCTTCTCGCCGATCCCGAACCAGAGGATGAACAGCGGCAGCAACGCCAGCACCGGCATCGTGCGGAACATGTGCATGACCGGGTCGATCAGCCGTTCACCGACGCGCGACAGGCCAGAGGCCAACGCCAGAGCCGT
>JBEKBL010000267.1:0-3329 GCA_050015415.1 Solirubrobacteraceae bacterium | reverse complement strand
AGCCGGTGATGCACAGGAGCGCCGTCACGACGAACAATGTTGTCCGGATCGGGCGCAATCCGCCGAGGCGCCTGTACTGCACGCGGTAGTTGTCGTCGTCGCCCGGGTCGGTCAGCTCGCCCGAGAGGACACTGAAGCGGGCGTAGTCGTAGCGGGCCCCGGGACCGTCGAACAACCGCCTCGAGCCGTCCGCATTCAGCCTTGCGACGCCCTCGCTCGGCTCGCCAGAATCGCCGTTTGCGTGCGCAGCCGGCACGGACTGGGACACCCAACTGCGGGCGCTGGCAGGCCTTGACGGCAAGGTTACATAATTCTGGCGGTCTCGTCGCAAAGGTGTTTGGACAACGGTCTAAGGTGATGGGCCACCGCCTCGACACCCCCGTCGGACGGCGCCCACGGCTGCACTCGGAGGCGACTGAAAAGGCGTGTGCACTGGGCGTGCGCCTCATCGGCCGTGCCACCGCGACGAGCATAGGTGCTGGTGAAAACACCATGGCGTGGTGATCCCTACTCACAGGTGGGTAACTTTTTCACCAATTGCGCAGGCTCGCGCGCAATTGTTGACAAGTGGTGGAAAAACTACCCAGGTGGACGGAAACAGCTCCGCGAGCACTGCGCCGATCCTTCACGCGCTGTCGGTGCTCCCCACCAGTGACAGCACGGGCTCGGTCGCGTGCAGCGCACGCGAGGCTCGCAGAGGCGTTGGGCTCTTCAGCTTCACCTTCACGCCGCCGCGGGCTTGAGCCCTCAGTCGCTCCGCGACGCAGATCGCGATCGGTAGGAGACAGACGAGTAGCGAGAGCGCCGACCATACGTACATCCAGGGATTGGTATGGCGGTGCAGCACGGCGAAGACGAATGCACCGACGATCGGCGCAGCCCATAGGAGGTGGCGACGGAAGGTGCTGAGGTTGTCATGACTCGAGGCATCCCCCTTTGGGGTGACAACGAACGCTGTGCGACGCCGCAGCAGAGCTGCGAACAGCGCCGAGACGTAGATCGGGACGGTGAGCGCCGAGATGAACATCCCCGCAACTCCGGACGAGCCGCTGCCCTCATGCGGGCTCACGTTGTGGCGGCGATTCCAGAAGTAGAGCCCGACCTGCAGCGCGGCGGCGTCGCAGTAGAGAAGCAGCCACAGCCGCGGCGACACGGTGATGCTGCTTGTGCCGAGCGTGAGGTAGATGATGCCGCTGCTGACGCCGAGCATCCAGGCGATCGCCGCGGTCGGGTAGTAGGCCATCAGCAGCGCGTAATGGAGCGCTCGGCGCGGGCCGAGCCCCCACATCGCCCGCGGGAAGTGGCGTATGACCGCCTCGTTGGCGCCGAGTGACCAGCGTGACTGTTGGATGAAGTAGTCGGTGAAGGTCCCCGGTCCCTCACCGACGGCCAGCACGTCCGGCGTGTACACCGATCGCCAGCGTCGGCCCGTCGCCGGGTTGCGCTTGGAGTGGATCGTGAGGCTCGTCGCCAGGTCCTCGGTGACCGAGTCTTTGAGGCCGCCGTTTGCGATGAGGGTCTCGATCCGCAGAGCGTTGTTCGTACCGACCAACATGCACGTCCCGCCACGGTTGGCGGCGCGTTGCAGCAGCGAGTGGAAGAGGAACTGCTGGGACTCTGCGCAGCGGGTGACGAATCCGTGGTAGTTCCCGTAGACCTGCGGGCCGACGACGTAGGCGACGTCGGGGTCGCGGAAGTATCCGAGGAGTCGTTCGGCGATGTTCGCCATCGGCACGTGATCGGGGTCCACCGAGATGAAGAAGTCGTACTCGGCGCCGTGGGAGAAGAGCCATGAGTTGTAGTTGCCATGCTTGCTGCGCGCCTTGAAACGTCCCTTGGGCTGATTCAGGGCCTCCACTCCGTTGCGGGTGAAGTGCCGCACACCCAGCCGCTGGCAGGTCTCCCGCACCTCGGGATCGTCGCCTTCGTCGAGGAGCCAGATGTCAAGCTGTCCGTTGTGGCGAATCCGCCGCGCCGCCTCGAGCGTGCGGCGGACCATCTCGATTGGCTCGCGACTCGGCACGATCGTCGTGATGAAGGCGACGCGCGTGCCGTCCTGCGCTCGCACGGGCACAGGGTCTCTAGCGAGCAGCGATGCGCGGCAGAGGATCCACAGGCTGATGAGCGTGAAGATGCCGATGATGCCTGTGTTGACGACCATCACGAGTGAAGCGACGTGGCGCAGGCCGCTGTAGTAGCCGTCATGCCAGTGGCTCGGGAGCATCAGCCAGACGAAGAAGCCGCTGATGAATACGAGTGCAGATAGCACCAGAAGCCACGTGCGGATCGGTCGCCACGCGCCGAGCCGCTTGAACTGCACGTGGTAGTTGCCCTCGTCGCTCGGCTCGGTCAGCTCTCCAGCGAGGACGCTGAAGCGGGCGTAGTCATAGGTCCCACCGGGACCGGCAAACGACCTCGAGCGGTCAACGGTCCCGAGACCGTTGACCGAGCTCGACTGCTCAGCTGCTCCGGCCCGAACCGGCACCGACGGGCGGTGGACCGCATCAGGGCCGCGAATCGGTTTGGGATCAACAACCGGCGCTGGGCGCTCAACCACCGCTGTGCGCTCAGCCGGGCCGGCCAACGCGTGGCGCTCAGGCGTCGCCGGGCGGTAGACCGCATCAGGGCCGCGAATCGGTTTGGGGTCAACAGCCGGCGCTGGGCGCTCAATCGCCCGTGAACGCTCAACCGTCTCGGGGCCGCGAGCCGGGCCGGCCAACGCGTGGCCCTGAGGCGTCGCCGGGCGGTAGACGGCGTCAGGGCCGCGAATCGGCTTCGGTGGGGCGACTGGCGCAGAGCGCTCGACGCTCGCCGGGCGTCCGACCGTCCCCGGGCTGTGAGCCGGGTTCGGCGTGCCAACCGACGCCAGACGGCCAACATGCACCGCACCGGTAACCGGCCTCGCGCCATCGACCACCGGCCGGCCGCCGTTCTCGCGTGAGAGGACAGCCGACACTGTCGGCGCAGCCGACCCGACCGGCCCCGGCGGCGGCACCCGGCCGGTGGTGGCAGCGCTCGCAAGGTGGAGGCCAGCCGTCGGTGCGCCGCGTCTCAGCGGCCGCCTCGGTCGTCCATTCTTGTCGGAGGCAGCTAGGCCTAACGTGCGGCGCGTCAACTACTGATTTCCAAGATCGTAGACATCTGCTGTGCCCATGTTCACGACCGTTTGGGCCGTTGAGGGGTCGTTTTCACGACCCTTTGGGCCGATTAGCGGTGTGTGCGACACACCGCGAGGCTACATAATCACGCGGCAGGATGTACATAATCACTGCGCTCCAACACAAAGCGGCCAGTTTGCAGGCGTTTTTCCGCGGCATCGGGTGCCGTGT
>JBEKBL010000266.1:0-3372 GCA_050015415.1 Solirubrobacteraceae bacterium | reverse complement strand
GGTCGGCTCGCGTGAGCTCGGCACAAAGACCGAGCTCAAGAACATGAACTCGTTTCGCTTCCTCGAACGCGGCATCGCAGCCGAGATCGCCCGTCAGCGGGCGATCCTCGAGGCCGGCGGGTCGATCGAGCAGGAGACGCTTCACTTCGACCCGGGAAGCGGCGAGATCACGTCGCTGCGCTCGAAAGAGGAGGCGCAGGACTACCGCTACTTTCCCGAGCCCGACCTCGTGCCAATCGCGACGACGGTGGAGATGCTGCAAGCGGCCCGCGAGGCGATCGTCGAGCTGCCGAGCGCTCGCGCCGACCGCTTCGAGGGCGAGTACGCCCTCAGCGTGGAGAGCGCCCACGTGCTCGCGTTCCGCTTCGAGCTCGCCGACTACTTCGAGCAGGTCATGGCGGCCGGCCGGGGCGTCGATGGCCAGCAGGTCGCGAACTGGCTCACCCAGCTCGTGGCGCGGATCGGCGACCAGGACCCGGCGCAGAGCAACGTCACGCCCGCGGCGATGGCGGCGCTGGTCGAGCTGATCTCTACGCGCGCGGTCAGCGCCGCAGCTGGACGCGAGGTCCTCGACGTGCTCGTTCGCGACGGCGGCGACCCGGCGAGCGTAGTCGAGCAGCGCGGTCTCGGCTCGCTTCACGATGAGGACGGCGCCCTCGAGACGATCGTTGGCCAGGTGATCGCTGCGGACCCTGCCGCTGCGGAACGGATCCGTGGCGGCAACGACAAGGCGATCGGTGCGCTCGTCGGGGCTGTGATGCGCGAGACGCGTGGCCGGGCGGACGGCGCGGACGTGACGCGCCTGATCCGCGAACAGCTCGGGATCTGAGCTCGGCGGCTTCTCTGCGGGCTCGCTGTCCAACGGCGCGGCGCTGATGTTGTCCAGCGGGCCAACGACGCGGCGGGCCGGCGCCGGGATCATGCTGCCATGAACAGCAAAAGCGCGAATTCTCGTTTTCTCCTTCTGCCCGAACTGAGCGAGCAGTCGGTCAGCGCGAAGCAGCCCGTGGTCAGGCGCTACAGCCTCGCCAGGTTGCCCGCGGCGCCCGCCGAGCCGCTCCCTCAGAGCGCGCCTGCGACCAGCGGCTGAAGCTGGGTCGTTGAGACGGCACCGCTTCGGGCGGCGCCGTGTAGGCGTAAGCTGCTTGTCATGACCGAAGAACAACCTGCCGAGTCGCGGACAAGGAGCTTTGGCCGCCATGCGCTGGCCGCCGTCGTTCTGCTTGTCTGCGCATACCTGCTGTTTCACCTGCTGTTCCATCTCGTGATCTTCGTCGCGACGATCGCCGCTGTCGTGGTCGCGATCATCGGAGCAGTCTGGGCGATACGCGTCCTCTTCTAGCGAGTGACCTATGTGCTCATCTGCCTCGCTTCGGGGCTGGTCGGCGCAGTAATCGCATCGCGCAAGGGCAGCTCATTCCCGGTCTGGTTCGTGATCTCGGCGCTGATCCCGGTGCTCGGGCCGATCGCCGCCATGCTTTACAGGCGTGAGAGCGAGATTCCGCTGCGGAAGTGTCCGAGCTGCGGGGTGGCGCTGAAGATCCACGATGCGATGTGCGTGCGTTGCGGCGCCGACCTCGATTATCCGGAGCCGGCCGAGATCATCGTTCCCGACCCCTCGCTGCGGGTTCGCGCCAAGCTCTGAGCGCGGTGCAAGGCCAGTTGGCGTGCCTTGCGCGCCATCTGCCGGACGCTATCCTGGATTCAGTGCCCGCTGCCGGCGGGCTGGCCGCTTGACAAGTGGATCCGAGCACATCGAGAGGAGGTAGCGCGATGCGAGCAGTTGATGCCGTGATGGAATGCCTGAAGGCAGAAGGTGTGGACGTCGTATTCGGGCTGCCGGGGGGGGCGAACCTACCGACCTACGACGCGTTCTACGACGCCGGGATCCGGCACGTGCTGGTCCGCCACGAGGCGGGCGGCGGGCATGCCGCCGAGGGCTACGCAAAAGCCACCGGCAAGGTGGGGGTCGCGTTCGCCACCTCGGGACCGGGCGCAACCAACGTCGTGACGCCGATCGCGGACGCGATGATGGATTCGGTCCCCGTGGTGTTCTTCACGGGCCAGGTTCGCACGGAGTTGCTCGGCACTGACGGATTCCAGGAGGCGGACACGATCGGCATCACGATGCCGATCGTCAAGCACTCGTTCATGATCCAGCACCCGCTGGAACTGCCACGCGCGATTCACGAGGCGTTTCACATCGCCCGCACCGGCCGTCCGGGCCCGGTCCTGATCGACATCCCCGTCGACCTGTCGCGCGCGGACATTCCCTACGAGCCGGCATCGGGCGTTTCACTTCCTGGCTACCAGCCGACGATCGAAGGCAACCAGAAGCAGATTCGCCAGGCGGCAAAAGCGCTCGCTGCGGCGAAGCGACCGGTGATCTATGCCGGCGGCGGCGTGATCAACGCGAATGCTGCCGCGCAGCTGACGGAATTTGCCACGACCGATCGATTCCCGGTCACCTGCACGCTGATGGGTCTCGGTGGCTTCCCCGGAACGCACCCGCAGTGGCTCGGGATGCTCGGGATGCACGGAACGCGCACGGCGAACTACGCGATGGACGCAGCCGACCTGATCGTCGCAGTCGGCGCGCGGTTTGACGATCGCATCACGGGCAAGTTGTCCGAGTTCGCTCAGCAGGCGAAGTTCATCCACATCGACGTCGATCCAGCGGAGATCTCAAAGAACGTCGCGGCGCACATCCCAATTGTGGGCGATGCGAGGCATATCCTCGAGAAGCTGATCGTCGAGTATCGCGCGCTCGAGGCCGACAGCAGCCGGCTCGGCGACTGGTGGAAGCAGATCGACGCCTGGCGCGAGGAGTACCCGCTGCGCTACGACGACTCCTCGGATAGCGAGATCAAGCCTCAGTACATGATCGAGGCGATCTACCAGGCGACCGCCGGCGACGCTGTCATCGTCTCCGACGTCGGCCAGCATCAGATGTGGGCCGCTCAGTACTACCACTTCGACAAACCCCGCCAATGGATCAACTCGGGCGGCCTGGGCACGATGGGCTTCGGCCTGCCCGCCGCGATGGGCGCTCAGGTCGGACGACCGGACGCTGTCGTGTGCGCGATCAGCGGCGACGGCTCGATCCAGATGAACATCCAGGAGCTGGCGACCTGCGCGCAGAACGAGATCCCGGTGAAGGTGTTCATCATGAACAACGGCTACCTGGGAATGGTTCGCCAGTGGCAGGAGCTGTTCTGGGACCACCGCTACAGCCACGTGGACATGGGCGAGTTCCCCGACTTCGTCAAGCTCGCCGAGGCCTACGGCGCGACCGGGCTGCGCTTCACCGACAAGAACACGCTCGTCGACGACATCCGTGCGGCGATCGCGACACCCGGTCCCGTGGTCGTG
>JBEKBL010000265.1:0-3419 GCA_050015415.1 Solirubrobacteraceae bacterium | reverse complement strand
TGACCGGCTGGAGCTTCCGCGGTGGCGACGCTCCGGCTTCTGGACGACGAGCCTCCAGGATCTCGAGCTCGACACACTCGAGATCCACGCGCCCGGGCCGGATGCATCGGCGCCGGCGTTCCTTCGCGATCAGCCGTCAGCCGGCGTCCTCGTCCAGCGCGACGCCTCCGTCGTGCACATCCAGCTCGACGCGGAGCTCGCCAGGCGCGGCGTGATCCTCTGCTCGCTCGAGGACGCGGCGCGTGAACACACCGAGCTCTTCGAGCGCTACTACCTGCGCCGCCTGCGGGTCGACCGCCACAAGCTGGAGGCGGCGAGCGCGGCGTTTTGGACCGGCGGCGCGTTCCTCTACGTCCCGCCAGGACTACAGGTGGCTGATCCATTCCAGATCGTCTACGAGATCAGCCAGGGCGGGAGCGCGCAATATGCACACACGCTGGCGATCGCTGGCGCGGGCAGCGATCTGCGCCTGCGCGAGTACGGCCTCGCCGGCGATACGGACGGCGACTCGCTGCACGCCGGCCAGTTCGAGCTGTACCTCGAGGACGCCGCGCGCTGCCGCCTGGCGCAGGTCGTCGACTGGGGAGCAGGGCCGGTCCACGACGTCTCGACCTCGAGCGTCGAGGTCGGGCGCGACGCCTGGTGCCACTGGCTTCCGGCGCTGCTCGGCGGCGCACTGATCCACCACCATGACGAGATCGCGATCGCCGGAGCCGGCGGCGACATGGCGTTCCGCGGCCTCTTCTTCACCGAGCGCGACGAGCACCTCGACGTATTCGCAGTCGACCTCCACGAGACAGGCCCGTCAGGCGGCGACGTCCATTGGCGCGGCGCCGCGAGCGGTGAGAGTCGTGCGAGTTTCGAAGGACTGATCAAGATCAACCCGGGCGCCCAGCAGAGCCACACCTATCTGCAGTTCCACTCGATGCTGCTCTCGGCCAGCGCTGAGCTTGACGCGATTCCGTCGGTGCTGGTGGGCGCCGACGACGTCTCGGCCTCACACGGCGGAACCGTGGGTGAGCTCGACGAGGACCTGATCTTCTACATGCAGACCCGCGGCCTGACACGACCGCAGGCGGTCCGGGTCATCGTCGAGGGCTTCTTCGAGCCGCTGATCGTTCAGCTAGACGACCCGCCGCTCGAGCAGCTGATCCGTGAGCGGATCGGCGTGAAGCTTGCCGGCGCTGCCAAAGAGATCGAGCGCTACGCGCTCGCGCGGTAGCGATGACCGACGCCATGCGTACAGCGACCGCCCCACCGACGCTCGACGTTCGAGCCGACTTCCCGATCCTTCAGCGGGAGATCAACGGCCACCGTCTCGTCTATCTGGACTCGGCGTCCACCTCGCAGAAGCCGGAGGCGGTGATCGCGGCACTCGACGACTACTACCGTCATCACAACGCGAACATTCACCGCGGCGTCTACCCGCTCGCCCAGGAGGCCGACGCGCTGTTCGAGGGAGCGCGCAGGCGAATCGCCGAATTCATGGGCGCACCCGTTCGCTCGACGATCTTCACGCGCAACGTGACCGAAGCGATCAACCTCGTCGCCTACTCCTGGGGGCGGACGACGCTTGCACCGGGCGACACCGTGCTGATCACCGAGATGGAGCACCACTCGAACATCGTCCCGTGGCAGCTGGCGACGCAGGCCACCGGTGCCGAGCTTCGCTACCTCGAGATTGACGACGCCGGCACGCTTTCGCTTGATCAGCTGGACCGCGAGCTGGAGCGCGGCGACGTGCGCCTCGTCGCGCTGACGCACGTATCGAACGTGCTCGGCACGATCAATCCCGTTGCCGAAGTGGTCGCTCGCGCCCATGCCGCCGGAGCTCTCGTGCTGATCGACGGCGCGCAGGCGGTACCGCAGATGCCGGTCGACTTTGCCGCGATCGGCGCCGACTTCTACGCCTGGACCGGACACAAGGCGCTCGGGCCGACCGGCGTCGGCGTTCTGCACGCAGACGCGGCGCTGCTCGACGCGATGCCGCCGTTCCTCGCCGGCGGCGACATGATCGCGAGTGTGGAGGCGCAGCACTCGACCTGGAACGAGCTGCCGTGGAAGTTCGAAGCCGGCACATCGATGATCGCCGAGGTCGTCGGTCTTGGCGCGGCGATCGACTACCTGGACGCGCTCGACATGGACCGAGTGCGTGCACACGAGCATCAGCTTGTCGCCTACACGCTCGAGCAGCTCGCGGCGACCGACGGCGTGACGGTCTACGGCCCTGCGAGCGCCGATGACCGAGGCGGCGTCGTCTCCTTCAGCGTCGCCGGCATCCACCCGCACGATGTCGCCGAGCTGCTCGGCCGCGAGAACGTGTGCGTGCGCGCGAGCCACCACTGCGCGCAGCCACTGATGGCTCGGCTCGGCGTGCCCGCGACAGCGCGCGCGAGCTTCGCCCCTTACAGCGTCCCCGCCGATGTCGACGCGCTTGTCGACGCGGTGCGCGGCGCGCAGAGGGTCTTCGCCTAGTGGACAACTGATGGACGATCTCTACCGCGACTTCATCCTCGAGCATTACAAGCGACCGCGGAACTTCGGCGAGCTCGAGCCCCACGACCTCGAAGCCCAGGAGCAGAACCCGCTCTGCGGCGATGAGCTCGGCGTCCAGATCCGCGTCGCCGACGGGCGGATCGCGGACCTTCGCTTCAACGGACACGGATGTGCGATCTCGCAGGCCGCGGCGTCGATCGCCTCGGAGGAGCTGATCGGGATGGACGTCGAGGAGGCCGCCGCGCTCGACGCCGACTGGATGCTGGAGCTACTCGGGATCGACATCTCCGCAACGCGGCGCAAGTGCGCACTGCTCTCGCTCAAGGTCCTGCGCAACGCGGTCACCGGCGAAGGCACCTGGCCGATCAGCGCCGGCGACTGAGCGCCCCCATCGAGGAATCGGACTGCTCGATATTGGCTTGCTGCTGCCTGTTGCGGTCGCCATTCCATAGCGTTTCCACGGGCCGACGCTAGTCGGCGATCGAACCGCGTCCACGCTCGCACCGCTCCGAATCCACGGGCGCGAGCCGATCATCGATCCCGTAAGCTCGACCGATCGATCCGATGACGCCTGAGTCGTCGCCGGCGGCTGATCCCGCGAGCTCCGATCACCAAGCCACTGCCGGCGGCGTCAGCCCCCAGGCGATCGTCGTCGCGCGTGAGCTGACGCGCCGCTACGGCGAAGGGGAGGTCGCCGTCGACGCCCTTGCCGGGGTCAGCACCGAGTTCTCACCGGCGCGGTTCGCGGCGATCATGGGGCCATCGGGCTCGGGCAAGTCGACGCTGATGCACATTCTCGCCGGACTGGATCGGCCGACGAGCGGTACCGTCACGCTCGACGGCGTCGAGCTGGGTGCGCTCGACGACAAGGCGCTGACGTTGCTTCGGCGCGAGAAGGTCGGCTTCATCTTTCAGACCTTCAA
>JBEKBL010000264.1:0-3435 GCA_050015415.1 Solirubrobacteraceae bacterium | reverse complement strand
GCGATCGCCACCTGTGCGGGCGACACGCCGCGTTCCTCGGCGACCGCGACGAGCGTCTCGATCGTGTCGTAGAGCTTGTCCTCGTCGTAGACCGGTGGCTCGTTCCACTCGCCCGCGAGACGCGAGCCTTCCGGTGCGGCGGCCCCGCGACGGTACTTGCCCGACAGCAGGCCGCCGGCCAACGGACTCCAGATCAGCAGTCCGAGACCCTGGTCGATCGCCGAGGGAACGATCTCGTACTCCGCCGAGCGTTCCTGCAGTGAGAGGTACACCTGCTGGCTGACGAAAGCAGGCAGACCATCGCGCTCCGCGATGCGCAGCGCCTTCATCACGTGCCAGCCAGCAAAATTGGAGCAGCCGATGTAGCGCACCTTGCCGCTCTGCAGGAGGTGCTCGAGGGCGCCGAGAGTCTCCTCGAGCGGCGTCTGGCCGTCCCACTCGTGCACCTGGTAGAGGTCGATGTGGTCGGTCTGCAGACGGCGCAGGCTGGCCTCGCAGGCCTCAATCAGGTGGTGTCGCGAAAGGCCAGCATCGTTGGGTCCTGGACCCATCGCGAAGCGCGCCTTGGTGGCAATCAGCAGCTCGTCGCGGCGACCCTTGACAATTTCTCCAACGACCTCCTCGGACGCACCATCCGAATAGACGTCCGCGGTGTCGATCAGGTTCACTCCGCTTTCAAGCGCCATATCGAGCTGACGGCGCGCGCCGGCGACGTCGATCTCGCCGACGTCACGGAACTTCCCGGCGCCGGCGAAACCCATCGTGCCGAGGGTGAGCTCCGAGACGCGTAGCCCCGAGCGACCGAGTTGCCGGTATTTCATGTTTCTCCTCGCCGTCGTTTTTGCGACGGAGCCTAGCGATGCGCGACCGGCTGCCTCATGACGGCGCGCACGATTCGCCTTCCGGCGGTCGTCTAGCGGTGACCGAGAAGACGCGTGCGCAACCAGGCGTTGGTGAAAGCGCCGCGCGTATCGCTGCGAGCGAGCAGCGCTACGAAATCGTCGAGTCGCGGGTAGCGTGGGGCAAGCGCCGCGGCGTCTGCCACGAACACCTTGCCCCAATGGGGGCGTGGCTCAAAGGGCGCGAGCGCAAATTCAATCTCGATGAGGACGCGCTCGACCGCTGCCTGTTCGGGCCGCCAGGTGAAGTGGATCGCGACCGTGTCCTGCCGGTATTGCGGACTCAGCCACAGATCGTCGGCTGCGACGGTGCGGATCTCGCTCACCAGCAGGAGCGGCCTGAAGGTCTTGGAGTGCGCCCGCACGGCTTCGAGTGCCGCAACCGCGTGCCGTCGCGGCACGTGGTACTCGGACTGGATCTCCTCGCCGCTGCTCGGCGTGAAGCCCATCCGGAAGTGCGGCAGCCGCTGCGACCACGGACCGGGCAAGCCGAGCTGGGGCGTGCAGTTGGCGGGGTCGACCCCCGCGATCATGTGCTGCTGAGTGCGCGACGCTGTGGCGCCGAAGAAATTCTCGACGAGCAGCTCGGGCGCGTCGCTCACGCGCGTCTTGACCCACACGTCGCAGCGCGACTTGTCCCAGAGCGTGAAAATGCTGACGCTGTAGCCGGAGCTCGTGATCTCGTCGAAGTGCGCTAGAAGTGCGTCCCAGCTGAGATCGTTGAAGGCTCGCTGGCGCACCTCGTAGCCCGGCTCGATATCAAGCGTCACCCGTGTCACCACGCCGAGGGCTCCAAGCGAGACGACGAGGCCATTGAAGTCCTCGTCTGCGCGCGACGCGGTCCGAACCTCGCCGTCGGAGGTGACGAGCTCGAGTCCGGCGACCGACGTTGCGAGGTTGCCGTTCGTATCGCCCGAGCCGTGCGTCGCGGTCGCGATCGCACCGGCGACGCAGATGTGCGGCAGCGATGCGAGGTTCGCGAGAGCCACACCCTCGTCGTCAAGCGACTGCGCCAGTTCTCCGTAGCGCAGCTGCGCGCCGAACGACACCGTCCCGGCCTCACGGTCGATCGACACGTCGCTGGGCATCCGCTCCAGGCTCAGCAGCTCCTTGGCGTCGACCACTGCGGTGAACGAGTGCCCAGATCCGAGCACGCGAAGCTCGGCGGCGCTCGCGGCGATCTCCTGGACCTCCTCCAGGGATCGAGGCCGATGGATCTCGCTCGCGCGGTAGGTGTAGTTGCCGGCCCAGTTGGTCTCGCGCACAGCGAGACCCTAACGCCGAAACCCAGTGCGCAAGCTTCAATGTAAGCCGCCGCAATACTCAGGCAATCCGGTTTCGTGCCGATGAGCGAGGGGTGCGCCATATCCTGCGGCCTCGCCGCGTCACTGCCGTCCTCGCGCTCCTGGCTTGTCTCGTCGTTGGCATCTCATCGGGCGCCGCCGCGAAGGCCGTGGTATCGCCTCGTAAGGCAGCGCCGGGGAGCGACGCTCGTGGCCTCGCGCTACTCGCCGCGATCGACAACGCCTACACACGCGTCGCCGGCGTCGAGGTGCGGATTACGTTGCGCGGCAAGCAGCTCGGCAGCTTCACGGACACCCTCCGCGGCGGGAGCGTCGTGGCGGAACAGTTCGTCGCTAAGAGCAGCGTGGGAACGACGATGCTTGTCGCTCCCCACGGATCGCCGACCTTCGCCCGCGAACCGGGCACATCGTGCTGGCGGATCCTGCTGCCCGCGAGCCCTCAGGCGCTGAGCGACGTCGGCCACCCGTTTCTCGTCTTTGCCAAGGACACGGTTGTCCACCGGCCAACACCCGTGGCGAATGGCCTCGAGAGCCTCGATCTCGTTGAGGGCACGACCTCGGTAGCCCTGACCGTCGAGGCCAAAACGCTTCTGGTGGCGCGAATGGACGCGCGCATGGGGAGCGAAGTGGCCGAGGATTCCGTCACCAACCTGTCCGCGGCACCAAAGTTGCTCATACCGCGGCCGCTCTGCACGGTGCCAGCGAAGGGCTGACCCCGCCAGTCGCTCGAGCGCTCGGAGGAGGCACGGCCGTGCGAGCGCATCACCGGGCTCAACGGCGGGGTCACGATCACCTGACGTACCCTGCGGCGGGCGCCCCAGCTGTACGCTGATCCCGTATGCCACCGCGCTACCACGTCACGACGTTCGGGTGCCAGATGAACGAGCACGATTCCGAGCGGATGCGCGGCATGCTCGACGCGCTCGGCTACCACGAGGCCGCCGCGCGCGAGGACGCCGACCTGATCCTCTTCAACACCTGCTCGATTCGCGAGACCGCCGACAGTCGCTTGATTGCACATCTCGGCGAGGCGAAGCGACTCAAGCGGGAGAATCCCGAGCGGATCGTCGGCGTCGGCGGCTGCTGGGCGCAGTCGCTCAAGGACGAGGTCTTCGAGCGCTTCCCGTTCGTGGACGTCGCGTTCGGGCCTGGGCAGGTCAACCGGCTCGCCGACTTCCTGCTGAGCGACAGCATCGGCGCGCAGGGCTACTTCGAGTTCGAGTCGTTCACAG
>JBEKBL010000263.1:0-3442 GCA_050015415.1 Solirubrobacteraceae bacterium | reverse complement strand
GTCCGGTCGCTGCTCAGTGGCCGCTGCCGGGTTGAGCGAGGTAGGCCGTGGTCTCGCTCGCGACGAGATTGACCATGTTTCCGAGCGCGATGTTGGCGTCGAGTGGGTGCAGTCCCCACAGCGGCGCGAGTGCGCCGCTGGAGGTCAGCGGCGTCGCCCCGTTGATGGGCGTCACCTGGAGGTAGTGGTTGGCGCCCGACTGGGTGCATTGCGCGGTGTAGGAGTCGTTGTACTCAAAGAATGGCGTCGAGCCTGCCTGCCCGGGCACCTCCGCGGCTGGGACGTCGACCCCGTTGCCGGGTGGGAACGACACCGGGAAGACCGACTCGAGAACCCCCGAGCCGCCGCTCAGCGCCGCCGGATTCGTGCAGAGAATCGCGTCCCCCGCCGGCACGGGCCCCACGAGATCGGTTGGGCTGTGGGTGTTGTCACCCCAGTCGGCGCCCACGGGCGGCGTACCGGCGAAGGAGGACCAGGAGACCACGCAGCCAAGCTCGCTCGTCGACGTGCAGCCCGGGATGTGCTGGAAGCTGCCGCCGATGAGGCTCCCCTGCTTGACGACCACGGCGCCGCCGGCAAGGATCGCCGAGAGCATCCGGCCGCGGAGCTCCGGGTTCGGATCGATCTGCTTGGCGATCAGCTCGCGCAGCACGAACGCCCCCTGCGAGTGTCCGATCAGCACGAACGGGCGACCGTGGCTGTAGTGCTTGAGAAAGTACTTCCACGGCTCGAGCACGCTGTCGTACTGCTCCGCGTCGACGGCGGGAGTGAGCAGCGACGGGAGCTGGGCGGATATTCTCGCCCCGGTGTTGGTCACCGAGCGATACATCGGCGCGTACACCTTGCAGACGCTTGCGTAGTAGGCCGCCTGGTAGCGCGCGACGTCGGTCTCGGCCGGTTGGATCTGCAGATTGGAAAGCAGCGTCGACTCGCCGCTGACGGTCGGATAGATGTAGAAGCAGTCGACCGGAGGATCAGGATTGGCTGGCGGGGTGAACGTGCTCTGAAGCGCTTCACCCGGCGAGAAGATCCCGGTCTCAAGGCTTCCCGCACACGGGTTCTTGGGCAGCCCAGGCCGGCACAGCCAGACCGGCTTGAAGGGCGCAGCGCTCGCGGTTGCGCCAAACGTGGCGAACAGGAGCGCCGCGGTCAGGCCGATGATGGCCGCCAGCGAGCGCGCTCGGAACGGCCGCATGCACCCATATGTCCGGCAGCGATAACAATCTTTCCCGGTTACTCGCCTAGGGCGAGTCTGTAAGCCACTGCATCTCGCATACAGGAGACTTCGGTCGCGCCGTCAGATGTCCGCCACCGCCAAGTCCCGGGACGACGACGACCAAATGCAGACTACGTCACCGAGCTTGCGAATGGCCGGCGTTGATCGCCCGTTGGGCGGCGAAAGCCCGTTCGTATGCGGGTCGCGCTTCGCCGCGCGCAACATAGGCGGCCAGTTTCGGACACTCGTCTAGAAGGCCCGAAGGTCTAACCCTGAGTAGCACCGACACCATCATGAGGTCGCCCGCGCTGAAGTCCCCATCGAGCCAGTCGGCATCGCCCAGATCCAGGAGCGGGGGCGTGACGGCGCAGGCTCCTGCTGTTGTTCCGTTTCAGTAGCGACCGGCGGCAATCCAGGCGCTCCCAACGACTTGTTGGGGAGGCCCCTGATGGTCAGGACGGCCCCGCGCGTATCGTGCTAGCGGATCTAGTGTTATATTGGCGGGCATGGGGTTTGATCGTTCTGATTCGACTGCCGTGTTCGAACAGGTCGCGGCGCAGATTCGACGGGCGATCCTTGATGGCGAGGCCCGGCCTGGGGAGCGCTTGCCACCGGCGCGGGATCTTGCGGCCGAGCTCGGGGTGAACGCGAACACGGTGCTACGCGCGCTGCGCGTGCTGCGCGAGGAGGGGTTGCTCGAGTTTCGCCGTGGCCGCGGCGTCACGGTCGCGGGCACGCCCGAGCGGACTGCGTTACTCGTGAAAGCGAGGGAGCTGGTTGAGTTGTCGCGCCGCCTCGGCTACCGGCGCGATGAGGTTCTGCGGATGATCGAGGGCCTGCCGTAGCGATGCTGCTGCTCGACCAGCCGTCAACGGTGCCGAGCGACCCGGGTGCGCTGATCGAGGAGGCGCGGCGTCGCACGCGCAAGCGTCGCGCGCGGATCGCCGCTGTGCTGCTCGCGCTCGCCGTTGGCGCGGCGGTTGTGGTTGACCTTGGCGGTGGTGGTGGCGGCGGTGGTGGGGCGGGCCCTCATCTCGCAGGGCAGCCGTCGGGCGCTGGTGGCGGCTCGGCTGCCGGCAGCGCGACCAGACTGTTCCCGGGAGCTCCGGTCACGCAGCGCGACGGCTACGGCGTTGAGTCGCGCGCGTGCCCGCTTGCACGGGCAAACCGCTATCTGCCGGCGCGTTCGGGTTGTGTTGAGGTCATGCGCGCCGACATCGATGGGGATGGTCGAAGCGATCTGGTCATCGCCTACTCGCGCCTCAGCGGCCAGCATCCGAACTGGTTCGAGGGCAGCACGCCACCGAGCTTGCGCCATGACTTCGTTCCCCAAGCAGCGTTCCTGAAGATCGCCTTTGCCAGCGGAGGCAGCGTAACCGTCCGGATCCCACAGACCACCACGACGTGGATCGACTCAATCGCGCGCGTCAACAAGAACTCAGGCGGGGAGATCATCCTCGAGCTCGGACGCGCCTCGAGCGGCCTGACCATGACCGCATATGGCTATCAGGACGGACGGCTCATCCCCGCCGGCGTCACGCTCGACGCTGGCGGTGATTCCGCAGACGGCGCCGGCTTCACCTGCGTGGCAGGCAACCCGACACGCCTGATCCAGCGCACCTACGCGCTGATCGGCCCAACGATCTACGCCTGGTGGCGGGAGACGCAGATCACGTACACCTGGCACGGGTCGCGGCTCGTGCAGAGCGCGAAGCAGACCTTCAACCGCTATGGCCCGCTCAGCAAGAGCGACACCTCGATCGGCCACGGATGCACCGCAGCCGGAACCAGCTGAACGCACGGATCGACGCGCGCGCAGCTGCCCCGACTTCAGGCGCCTGTGCTGGGGGGCGGCGTGCTGCTGATCGATGATCGCGACGACACGGAGCTTGCTGATCCGCAGGCGCTGATCGCCGAGGCGCGGCGACGCACGCGGCGTCGGCGCATGCGACAAGCGAGCGCGGTGGTGCTCATCGCTGGTCTAGCGGCGGCAGTGGTGGCCATCGTAGGTGGGGGTTGGCACGGCTGGTTGGGTGAGAGCTCGAGCCAGCCGGGTGGGGGCCCCGCGTCCGCCGCCTCCATGTCGCCGCGGCAGCCCGTGTCGATCGCAGCCCTTGCGGATGGCGGGGTGGCGATCGCGGACGACGCGCGCAACGAGATCCTCGAGCGCTCACCGTCCGGCCGCTACAAGGTCATCGCTGGGACTGGGCGCCCTGGCTCCACAGG
>JBEKBL010000262.1:0-3448 GCA_050015415.1 Solirubrobacteraceae bacterium | reverse complement strand
GGCTCAGTGGCGAGCTGCGGGGACCGCGCGCGGTAGCCGATACCAGGGGAGCGCCGTACGCTCGGCGAGTCCAACGGCGGCGAACAGGACGATGCCGATGCACGCGAGCACGACGATCGTGGCGAACTCGGCGGCGGTCGCGGTCTCGTTGTTGTAAATCAGGATCAGCGAGCCGAGACCGGTGCTGTAGGAGCCGACCCACTCAGCGAAGACAGCCCCAATCACCGAAAGGACCGCGGCCACGCGCAGACCCGAGAAGAGGTAGGGCAGCGCCGATGGTGCACGCGCGAGCCGCAGCTGCTGCGTGCGGCCGGCGCCGAGCGTGGCAAGCAGGTCGAGCAGCTCCGGCTCGGTGGAGCGGAGGCCGTCGATCGTGTTGACCGCGATCGGGAAGAAGCTGACGAGAGCGATGACGATCACCTTCGAGCTGATGCCGAAGCCGCTCCAGACGACGACCAGTGCGGCGATCGCCGGCACCGGAATGAGCTGTGAGATCACGAGCCAGGGATAGGCTGCTCGCTCGACGAGCGACGAGCTGCTGACCGCGAGCGCGAGCGCC
The DNA here is from genome assembly GCA_050015415.1 of Solirubrobacteraceae bacterium. Lineage (GTDB taxonomy): Bacteria > Actinomycetota > Thermoleophilia > Solirubrobacterales > Solirubrobacteraceae > Palsa-513. The sequence continues at coordinate 2,889 of JBEKBL010000262.1, read as the reverse complement.
ACACCGACCACGATCGCAACGCCGTAGCCAATCAGGATCTCGGAGAGCGTCGTCCAGGCGCTGGGCGCGAGTACCCCGCGGTCATCGACGAGTGTGCGCGCGACCTCGACCGGCGATGGCAGGACCGACTCGCTGACGGCGGCGAGCACGACGTACAGCTGCCAGACGCCGAGCACGAGGAGCGCGAAGACGAGCGGCGGAGCAACCCGTCTCAGCAGCCGTCGCGCATCAAAACTTTCGATCGATCGCGGCTCGAGGCGGCCAGCCAGTACCAGTGCCGTGGTCGAGCCCGGCCGGTTCATGCGAGCCCTGCCCGCGCTTCGCGCAGCGGTGCTCGCACCGCTTGCTCGAGGGCGATGAATTCGGCCGTCGTCGTCAGCTCCTGGACTCGGGGTCGCCGGAGCGGGACCTCGACCGTGGCCGTGACGCGCCCGGGCCGAGGGGACATGACGTAGACCCGGTCGGAGAGAAAGACCGCCTCCTCGACGTCGTGAGTCACCATCAGGATGGTCTTGCGGTCGGCCTCCCAGACTTCGAGCAGCCACTCACGCATCTCCTCGCGCGTCAGGGCGTCGAGCGCGCCAAGCGGCTCGTCGAGCAGTAGGACGTCGCGTCCGGCGAGGAAGGTGCGAAGCAGCGCGGCCCGTTGTCGCATCCCGCCGGACAGTGCGCGCGGCCAGTGGCGCTCGAAGCCCTCGAGTCCGAAGCGGGACAGTTCCGCTCGCGCCTGGACACGCGCATCGGCACGGGAGACCCCGGCGAGCTCGAGACCGAGGCTCACGTTGTCAAGGGTCGTCCGCCAGGCCATCAACAGGTCGTCCTGCGGCATGTAGCCGACGCAGCCGAGCAGGACGTCCGGCTTGGCGCCATCGAGGAGGACGTCTCCGCCGCTCGGCGCAATCAGCCCGGCGAGGATCTTCAGCAGCGTCGACTTGCCACAGCCGCTCGGTCCGACGAGCGACACGAACTCGCCAGCGCCCAGCTCCAGCGAGATGTCCGACAGTGCGTGCAGCGGATCGTTGCCGTCCGCAGCGGCGTAGGTCTTCGCCAAGCCCCGCGCCTCGAGCGCGTTCATGGCAGGAACGCGTTGGTGCCGAAACGCTGCGGGCTGACGGCATGAGCGATCAGATGGTTTCGCAGGAGCCAGCTCGACAGCGCGTCTATCTTCGCCGGAACCAGCGTGCCGTATGGGACGCCGCCCGTGTCGTAGATCGGCAGATAGGCGGCGAGCGAAGCGCTCGCCAGCTTGCGCTCGATCGATGGGTTGAGCTTCAGCAGATCGCCCAGGCTTCGCGTCGGGACGCGAAGCGTGTCCTCGTAGCCGTGCACCGTCGCCGCGACGAAAGCCCGGACGAGCCGTGGATCGTCGCCGATCAGGCGCTTGGTCGTGAAGGCGACGAGCCCGGGGTAGTCGGGCCCGCCCCACCGGTTGAGCTTGAAGTCGGTGACCGGGTATCCGCTGACCTGCAGCGTGACGCCGTCGTCGGGCCAGTAGCCGGTGAACGCGGCGATCCTGCCGGCCTCGAGATCGGCCACGCCGTTGAAGCCGATAGTGACGATGTGAATCTTCTTCGGATCGCCACCGGCGTCGCGCACGACGGTGTCGAGCGCGGCGAGGTCGGACGGCACACCGGTGATGCCGACCGTCTTGCCCTCCAGTCCTGCGGGGGAGCGCAGATGCTCGCTGGCGAGCGCGATCGGCGCCCCGAGCGGGGCCTGCACAATCGCCATGATCGCCTCGGCGTCGTGTCCCTGCGCGATCTGCTGCGCGACGTCGATCCCGTCAGCCAGCGCAAAATCGATCTTGCCGGCGTTGATCAGAGCGAGCGGGTCGGAGGTCGAGCCCGGCGCAATCACGCTGAGGTCGATACCGGCCCTACGGTAGTAGCCGGCCGCGAGCGCGCGGTAGATGCCGGCGTGGACTGCGTTCGGTACGAAGTCGAGCATCAGCGTCGCGTGCACGGGATGACGCGCCGAAGGCACACCGGTGGAAGCACTCGACCCGCAGCCGCCAAGCAGCGCGGCAGCCAACAGAGCTACGGCGAGATAGAGCGGGCGACGCACCGCCAAGCATGATCACCTACGCCGGGCGGCAGTGCGCGCCAACTGGCCCCGGCGAGGCCGGTTAGCGAAGCTAAGCCGGCGAGCCTTCCTGGTGCTGGATCTCGAATGCCGTCTCGGTCGGTGAGACCTTGAAGCCGCCCTCGATGCCCGATTGCATCCGTGGCACGAGCGTGCCGTCGCGGAAACGCTCCCAGCTCTCCTGCGAATCATGGATCGCGACGATCGCCCAACCGTCCGCGGTCGGTCCGGCAATGTGGAACGTCTGCCCTTCGGGCAGGCCGTCAGGCGGGTGGACGGCCGCGACCGACGCGTGGTACTCGTCATGGGTGCCGCCGGCGAAATGGTGAATTACGGCGTAGGCCATCTCTCTCTACCTCCGATTGGTTTCCGCGCTCGCGCGGACTTGTCTGCCGTGCTGCAGTCGAACCGCCGCACCGCGCTCCGACCTTACTGGCACGGCTGACCCAGATGTAAAAATGACGGCGGAAGGACGAGCTAGTGCGCGGCGAGCCCGATCGGGCAGCTGATGCCCGTACCGCCGTGCCCGCAATAGCCCGCCGGGTTCTTCGCGAGGTACTGCTGGTGGTATTCCTCGGCGTAGTAGAAGTGGCCGGCTGGCGCGATCTCGGTGGTTATATCGCCGTAGCCGCGCGCGGCAAGCTCGGCTGCGTAGGCGTCTCGCGTTGCGCGGATCTGCGCCTCCTGGACGGGTGAGTCGAAGTAGACGGCGGAGCGGTATTGGGTGCCGACGTCGGCACCCTGGCGCATGGTCTGTGTCGGGTCGTGCCCTTCCCAGAAGATGCGCAGCATCTGCTCGTAGGAGGT
>JBEKBL010000261.1:0-3457 GCA_050015415.1 Solirubrobacteraceae bacterium | reverse complement strand
CTTATCGGGCCCAAGAGTTCACATCGACGGCCCGGTTTGGCACCTCGATGTCGGCTCGTCGCATCCTGGGGCTGTAGTCGGTCCCATGGGTTGGGCTGTTCGCCCATTAAAGCGGTACGCGAGCTGGGTTCAGAACGTCGCAAGACAGTTCGGTCCCTATCTGCCGTGGGCGTTGGAGAGTTGAGAGGGGTTGTCCCTAGTACGAGAGGACCGGGATGAACAGACCTCTGGTGTCTCTGTTGTCGTGCCAACGGCATAGCAGATTAGCTACGTCTGGTTTGGATAACCGCTGAAAGCATCTAAGTGGGAAGCCAACCTCGAGATGAACTCTCCCATCCCCTAGAGGGAGTAAGACCCCTGGTAGACCACCAGGTTGATAGGCCAGCTTTGGAAGAGCGGTAACGCTCGCAGGAGACTGGTACTAATCGGTCGAGGGCTTGACGGATAACTTCGTGATGCCCGCGACTTGTGGCGCTGTGCAGTTTTGAGGGTCCGCCGGGGCGGTTTCTCGCCGTTTTCCGGTGGCTATGGCGAGGGGGAAACACCTCTTCCCATTCCGAACAGAGCAGTTAAGCCCCTCAGCGCCGATGGTACTTGGCTCGCAAGGGCCCGGGAGAGTAGGTCGCCGCCGGTTTCTTCAGCAAACGAGGGCCCCGCGAGAGCGGGGCCCTCGGCGCTGTGACGCGCCTTCGGGGATCGCTCGACCTCGACGCAGATCCTCCGAGCGTGTCTATCCCCTCAGCCGCCGAGATGAGCCGAGTCGCGGCGCTCGCCACCAGCGCGACGCCCCACAGTCCGACAAGGCGGATCGAGCCGCGTTTGCGACCGCGGCCCATCTCGCCGGGGCTCCTCGTGGAGCCCCGGCGCGGGCCTTGCCGCGTGGCCAGCCTCCCAGCTTCAGCGACCCACCGCGTGCTTGTCCAGCGCGCGGCGTGGGGGTCGTGATCGGACCAGCGGCGTGATCGGAGTGAGACAGTGCTGCGGACGCTCGAGGACCGCCCCGCCGCGAAAGCGGACGCGCGCAGGGCGTCGCTGCCGGCGGTGTCCATGACTCGACGTGGGCGACTCCAGCGTGCGCGACTCGGCGAGACCGTGCGGCCAGTCGAGCTCCGATGCCCAGTCATAGGGCGGCGGATCGAGCAGCAGCAGGGCACGGACGAGGTCGAGCGCGCGGTGCACGGCGCCGGAGCGGAACGAGGTGTGGAGGCGGCGCCAGAACATGTGTTCGTAAGCTAGAAGTGCCGCCGGACGGACCGCCCGGCCGAGGCGCACGCCGGTGCTCTCGGCAAGGCGTTCGCGCAAGAAGAGCCCGTGTTCACTGGCGCATTGCGCCGTCGCGAGCTGCAAGCAAAGTTGCACGCCGGTCGCCGGACGCGCCGCGCGGCGTGCGCGGAGAGTCCGCAAGTGACCGTGTTAGGCTTGCCAAGCGTCCATTGCGCTGCAATCGTGGACGCCACCGACGCCATGGAGAGGTTCATCATCACCGGCGGCGCGCCGCTCAGCGGCACCGTGGTTCCGGCCGGCAACAAGAACGCGGCGCTACCAATCCTGGCCGCGTCCGTGCTGACCGACGGAGTGCTCGAGATCGGGAACGTCCCGCGAATCCGCGACGTCGATTCCATGCTCGAGATCCTCGAAGGCATCGGCGTCAGCGTGAGTTGGCGCGGCGAAAACGAGTTGTCGCTCTGCGGCGCCGGTGTCGATGCGTCCGCGCTCGAGCCGGAGCTCGCGGAGCAGATTCGCGCGTCGTTTCTGCTTGCCGGTCCGCTGCTGGCGCGGCTCGGGAGGGCCGAGATGCCACCGCCTGGCGGCGACTTCATCGGTCGCCGGCGGCTCGATCCGCACATCGACGGGTTCCGGGCACTCGGCGCGACCTGTGACTACGACGGCACGTTCGTTCTTAGCGCGCCGCGCGGGCTTGCGGCAGCCGACGTGTTCATGGACGAGCCGTCGGTCATGGCGACCGAGAACGTGCTGATGGCGGCGGCGCTCACGTCTGGATCGACGGTCATCTCGAACGCCGCGTGCGAGCCGCACGTTCAGGACCTCGCGCGGCTGCTCGTCAAGATGGGCGCAGCGATCGAAGGCATCGGATCGAACGTGCTCACAGTGCACGGGGCGCCGCAGCTGGGCGGCGCGAGCCATGACATCGCTCCCGATCACATCGAGATCGGCAGCTTCATGGCCCTGGCGGGCGTTACCGGCGGGGAGCTGCGGATCAAGGACACCAATGTCCAGGACCTGCGGATGATTCGCATCGTCTTCGACCAGCTAGGCCTGCAGACTGAACTCGACGGCAACGACATCATCGTGCCGGGCCGCCAGCGACTGGTCGTCAAGTCAGACGTCGGCGACTACAAGCGCAAGGTGATGGACGGGCCGTGGCCGGCATTTCCGGCCGACCTCACCAGCATCGCGGTCGCCTTGGCGACGCAGGCTCAGGGATCGGTCCTGATTCACGAGTGGATGTTCGAAAGTCGCCTCGTCTTCACCGACAAGCTCGCCGCGATGGGAGCGGACATCGTGTCGTGCGATCCGCACCGCGCGATTGTCACCGGGCCGCGACGGCTTCGCGGTGCACGCCTGGAGTCGCCGGACATTCGCGCCGGCATGGCGATGCTGATCGCCGCGCTGTGTGCGGACGGCCGCAGCGAGATCGGCAGCGTCGAGCAGATCGACAAGGGCTACGAGCGCATCGACGAGCGGTTGCGCGAGCTTGGCGCGCAGATCGAACGCGTGCCCGCCGAGCCCGCGCTCGCGCTGTAACCTCAGCTGACACGCGCTCAGCTGACACGCCGGATCGCGGAAACGCCCTTTGCGCGCAAGCCCGTAGTACTCTGTTAGGGTACCCTAAGTCGGTCAGCGACTCGGCCCCAAGCGTGCCACCAAAGACCATCCAGCCCGCCGCCGCGAACGCCTCCGCCTCCTCGTCGTCGCGCAGCGCCTACCTGTATGTGTGGACGCTCGTCATCCTCGCCGTCGCGGTCACCGCGGTCGTTCTCGGCTGGCACGCGAAGGGTGGCACGCCAACGCCCGGTGCGCTCCCGCACGGCGAGCACCTGAGCCGCACGACGGCCGTTATCGACACTGCGATCCTCGTCTTTCGCGAGGGGCTAGAGACGATCCTCGTCCTGGCGGCGGTGCTCGCGAGCTTCCTTGGCACCAACAAGGTCTACCGCCGTCCGGTCGCCGCGGGCGGGTCGCTGGCGCTACTCGCCACGCTGGGAACATGGTTTGCCGCGGTCTGGCTGATCGGGCGGCTTGGCGGGCAGGGCCTGGACGTCCAGGCTGCAACCGGTATCCCGGCGATCGTCGTCCTACTCGTCGTCATGAACTGGTTCTTCCATCGTGTCTACTGGACCGGTTGGATCTCACACCATCACAAGCGTCGTCGCGGGCTGCTCGGGAGCGGTGACGAGGAGCGAAATCTGCGGCGCATGATGCTCGGACTCGCACT
>JBEKBL010000260.1:0-4199 GCA_050015415.1 Solirubrobacteraceae bacterium | reverse complement strand
CGGCTCGCCGATCTCGCCCGCGCCGTCGTTGGCGCGTGCGGCTGCTGGGCGATGGTCGGTCATTCGCTGGGCGCTTATCTCGCCGGTGCAGTCGCGACCGACCCGCCGGCTGGGCTGCGCGCGGTCGTGCTGATCGACGGCGGCTACCTGACTCCCCGCGATTTCACCGAGCTCGGCTGGCCTGATGCGCAGGCAGAAAGGACTGAACTGGTCGCATGGCTGACGAACAACATCCCTCACTTCCCGGACTGGCCGACCGCGATTAGAGAGGTGGCCGCGATGTTCGGCACCGAGGTTACGTCCGCGCTCGAGGCGTACCTTCGCGAGGAGCTGATCGAAGTCGACGGAGAGGTCCGCGACCCCGCATCACCCGAGAGGCTTGCGGACCTGCTCGTCGCAGCACGCGGCCGCAACGTTCCCGCTCTTGCACCTGACATTGCTATCCCGACGCTGCTCATCGCTTGCGGAAAGCCGGCCGCGCATCGCGCCCTGAGGCAGGAGGCGTGGCAGAGATTTGCCGACGCCTCTCCCCACATCGAGCTGCATGTCGCTGAGGCCTGGAGTCACAACCCGATCATCCAGGAGCCCGAAGCGTCATGCAACCTGATCGCCAACTGGCTTCGAACCCACGCAGCCCCGCCGTCGCTGTCGGCCGGATGAACCACCTCTTTTTGCAGCACCTGGTGCCACAACTGTCCTGCGTGCAAGCACACGCAGCTACCCGGACTCGCCTAGCGCGGCAGCGCGCGAACAGTGACGATTAGTCCTGGTGCGCGTGGGCCAGCGCGGCGGCGACGGAGGCGAGGTAGTCGACGTGGCTGTCGGCGGAGGTCAAGCCGAGGCCCATGGTGACTACCGAGGCGTGTGTGCCGCCTGCCTTCCGCCACGCATCGATCACGGCGGGGATGTCCTCGACGTGTCCAGTCTGAGGACGGATCACGTATTCCGCGCCGAAATCCTCGATCGATCGGCCGTGGTCGAGCACGCGTTGGCGTAGGCCTCGCCAGCTGTCGACGGCATGGTCGATCGTGCCGCCGATGAAGATGAAGCCGTCAGCGAGCCGGGCGGCCCGATCGAGTGCGGCTTCGGCGGATCCACCGAGCCAGATCGGTATCGACCGGGCCGGCTTTGGCATGAGTGAGGCCCGGTCGACGCGGTCGAAGCGCCCCGAGAAGTCGACCACAGGCTCGGTGAACAGCCGGCGGAGTAACTCGATCTGCTCCTCCTGGCGGGCGCCGCGGGTGGCGAAGTCCTGTCCAAGGGCCTCATACTCGACGTAGTTCCAGCCGATCCCTACACCGAGGCGCAGTCGACCGCCGGACAGGAGATCAACATCGGCTGCCTGCCTGGCGACGAGCGCGCTCTGGCGCTGTGGAAGGACCAGGACCCCTGTGGTGAACTGGATCCGTTCAGTGATCCCGGCCAAGTAGGCGAACATCACGAACGGATCGTGGAATGGGTCGTGCTCGGTATACGGGCCGGTCAGCTGACGTGTCCGATCGGCGTGGACCGCACCGAGCACATGATCGTAGGCAAGCAGATGATCAAAGCCCAGCTCCTCAACCGCTCTCCCGATCTGCCGAACAGCAGCCGGATCTCCTCGAAGCTCGGTCTGCGGGTAAACAACGCCAATCTGCATCGAATCCAACCTACCTTGACACGCGACTCGGCGGGCAAGACACCTGCCACGCGCGCCACCGGGTCTCGCGACCAGCGACCGTGTGAGGGAATGCGGCTCGTCGAGGCCGCCCAACGGTTCGCTCGCGCCGCGTCCAGACGCTTCGCCTGGAGGCGACGCGAGCGCGAGCTCACGCTGCTGGTGTGTCCTCCTCGACGCCGCCTGCGAGCCAGCTCATCGGCCGATACGGGGACATCTGGCGGATCAGGAACATCACGACGATCGTGACGCCAAAGTAGGTGAACAGCTCGATCACCGTCGGCGTGTTGCCGATCATGTTGTTCGCGAGGCCCATGACACCGAACGAAAGCAGAGATACGCTGAGCCCAGCGAGCAGGACCGGCTTACGGCGCTGCGGCAGGAACTCGCCGCGCAGCAGGCTGAGCGCCAGCAGCACGACGATCGACGCCTCAAGCAGCCCGAGCAGGAACCAGGCCGCGTTGTCACCTGGCACGCTCGCAAAGAACGAACCGGTAAACAGTTTCTGCAGGGCCGCAGGCATGTTCCCGTTGTCAGTGATCAGCTTCTCGTAGGACGCGTAGTAGAAAAGGAAGCCGACCGACAGGTAGATGCCGGCCAGTGACGCAGCGTAGGTAGCGACCTTGGTGATGTCGGCGAGCCCCAGGTGGAGACGCACTCGGGGTTGGGTTGTCGGGTTATTGGCGACGTGTGTGGCCATGAGTCCTCCATAATCGTGGCTGGGCGCTGAGCGCCCGGAAATCCGGTGATCGAGTACGGCCAGCTACACGGGATCGCCAGCTAGCAAGCCCGGCTAGCTGCTGGGCCTTGCTGCGGCGAAGTGGAGAGCAGGCGTCGTGACCTCCGAAGTTGAATGGAACCTCGAAAGTCAGCTCGTGCTGCCCGCCCCTGGAGGCCAACCCCACAAGTCTCGCCTTCGCGTTCCAGACTACTCGCCCCACGCAACGCCAGAGTGAGTACTAACCACGGTCAGCGCGCGGATTTCCCCGCAGGCGCAAGCCCGCATTCGACGGTCCGATCGTAGGTGGCTGCGGCGTTCAGAACGCGAGCGCCTGCGACATCGTTCGGACGGCGTCGGCGGTCTTGAGCCGATCGACGGCTACGCGCTCTGCTGCGTGCGAGCTGCGCGGCTCGCCTGTGCGGTGGCGAGTGCGAGCCACGCGAGGACCCAACCGGTGTCGATGCGCTTCAGGGCCGCGCGTGCCTCGAGACTCGGGCTAGTTGTCGCAACGACGGCCGCCGCCGCGAGTGGGCCAAAGCCCGCGGCAGTCAATGCTGGAGCGCCCGCCCGGTGGCCCGCCTTCCACGCCGCGTCGTCACGCATCGTCGAGGGGATGCGAATCCCGGCGATCGGATTGCGAGGGAGCCGGCCGGCGGCCGCCAACCGTCCGATTGCGACCATCACCGTGCCGGCCACGGCGAGCGGGAGAGCCGAACCGTCACGATTGCGGCCAAACGCAGACACCGAGAGAGCTTAGCCCGCTCGTCGCCGTACTCCATACGGCCAACGTCGCAGCCGTCTGCGCGGCGCGCGCCGCAGTCCTGACCCTCCTACCGAGACCGTGTAAATCCGCCGAGGTGGTGGCGCTTGACGGCGAGAGTGACACCGCCTCCAGCATGTCGGCTGAGCAGCGCCAGAACTTCGTCGCTGGGTTGACCGTAGACCTGGATGCTCGTCGTGGCCTCGATGGTCTCGGCGTACGCGCGCGAGGCACGCTCAGCAACGACCTGCATGTGAAACTCCATCGACGCCGCGTCGGGGTGGACCTGGACAACGCCGACCTCGGTGCCGTCGTCATTGGCGTACTCGTTGAACGCGATCAGCCGGGGCTCGTTGGCCTCGATGAAGTCACAGAGCGCAGGGACGCGTTTGCGCTCCTCATCGAACTTGGCCTGCTTGAGCCGATTGGTCGCGACGAAAATGAACGGTCCAGACATGACGCTCCCGTGTTCGCTGTGTATCGCCATTCTGAACCGCGGGAACGGCAGAACCCCCGGCCAGCCTGCGTGACTGCTGCTCGCTGCGGCTGCTTCCTTGGTGCGGGACCGGCGGCGCGGCGACTAGGGCTTGATCCAGACGGAGGCGTGGGTTGGTTGCACGGCGCGATTGACGGCGTCGAGTAGGTCGTAGCGGATGACGTCGATCTCTACTGCATCGCGCAGTCGTGCGGTGAACGCGGCGATGGTCGCCTCAGCGTCGTAGCGTGCACGGTTGAAGCGGCGGTCGACGAGGCGTTGGATGCGGATCCGCAGCGGGTTGAAGAGCGCTGCCGCGGCGAGCGTGGAGGCAGCGACACCGACCCGGCCAGAAAGCGCCAGGGTGTCGGTGGATAGCGCGATCAGGCCAATGAAGATTCCTACAAGCAACGCCGTGAGAATCGCGTAGGAGAGGGTGCGGCTAATCACGCGATCGATCTCATAGAGCCGGTAGCGGAGGATGCCGACGCCGATCCCGACCGGCAGCGCGGTCAATCCGAGCGGGAAAAAGAGGTCCTGGACAATCCCCGGGGCGTGGCTCCAGAAAATCGTCACGAAAACAAAG
>JBEKBL010000259.1:0-3480 GCA_050015415.1 Solirubrobacteraceae bacterium | reverse complement strand
GCTACGTCGAGCAAAATGCCGGCCGGAGCGAGCTGGTCGCGGTCGGACTGCCCGAGGATGCGGTCGACCTAGTGATCGGCCTTGTCGACCGGGCGGAGTACAAGCGCCGCCAGGCGCCGCCCGGAATCAAGATCACCGAGTTGGCGTTCGGCCGCGACCGGCGGATGCCGATCACCAACCGCTACCGTGGCTGACCGCTACTCCGGGCTTCGTACAGCGATCGTCACGCGCGACACGGCACACAGCCGGCCCTCGGCGTCGCTCGCGTGGACGTCCCACACCCAGGTGCTACGGCCGCGGTGCAGCGGGCGCGCCACCGACTCGATCACGCCGTCGCTGATCGGACGCAGGAAGCTCGTGTTGTTGGCCATTCCAAGCACCATCGCGCCGTCGCGCAACACGGCGGCGAACGTTCCGCGCGAGGCGAGCGATTCGGCGATCGCTGCGTAGACGCCGCCGTGGACGACTCCGAACGGCTGGCGGATCTCGTCATGGACCTCGATGCGACCGCGGACGATGTCAGCGGAGACTTCCGTGAGCTCGAGACCGATCAAGCCGTCGAAACCTTGGCTTGCGCTCAACACGCGCGCGATCGGGTCCTCCTGGTCCACTAATTGGCGATCCGGCGCAGATCCCGTACCAGCAGTAGGTGCTTGAGGTGCGTCGAGACGGTCGCAAGGTTCTCGAGCGCCTCGAGCGCCTCCTTGCGACGCTCCGGGTTGCGCGAGCGCAGGGCCGGGGCGAGGATCTGCTGCAAGAGATTCGACTCGCGATCGACCGACGAGCGGAACACGCGCAGGTTGCGACCGCCGACGCCGTAGCGAGCCAGCTCGCGCACGGCACGGACGATCTCCCGCTCCGTCTCGTCGTAGTAGCGCGTACCTTCACGCGCCTCGCCCTTGATGACGCCGTACTCCTCGAGCTCGCGGACCAGGCTAGCGTCGGCCTGGGTGTCCTCGAGGACGTCGGCGAGGCTGAAGTACGCCGGCGTGTCACTGACCCCCACTTGCGGGCGCCAGCGGCGGCGGCCGCCGTCGCCGGCTTCGGCGTTGACGGGCATCTCGGCCGCTCCGGCTCGGCCGTTTGCAAGCTCCTGGCGGATCACGCGCAGCGGCAGGAATTCGTCGCGCTGCAAGCGCAATATCGTCCGCAGGCGCAGAACATCCTCGGCGCTGTACTTGCGGTAGCCCCCGGCGCTGCGTTGCGGAGCGAGCAGTCGCTGGTCCTCGAGGTAGCGGATCTTCGAGATCGAGATGTCGGGAAACTCCGGCGAGAGCGCCTTGCAGACGCCGCCGATCGTCATCGACCGCGTCGTCGCGCGTCGCGCCTCGGCAGCCGTCGTGTCAGGGATCGCGCTCATGTGATGCGGAAGGTCAGCTTGTATTTGCCGATCTGCAGCTCGTCGCCGTCGTCGAGCCGCTGCGAGTCGATTCGCTGGCGGTTGACGTAGGTGCCGTTGAGCGACCCGCAGTCGTCGAGGAACCACTCGCTGCCGCGCTTGACCAGCAGCGCGTGGTCGCGGGAAACGGTGATGTCGTCAAGAAACACCGCGGAGTCCGGTCGCCGTCCGATCGTCATCTGCTCGCCGCGAACCGCGAAGCTCTCACCGGCGCGACCGCCCCCGGCGCGGATGACGAGCGCAGCGCCGTCGTCGGCCATCTCGTCGAGATCTACCGGAATGAAGTCACCGGTCTCGCCGACGCGGTAGGTCGCCGTCGTCGCATCGCCGCCGGCCTCGGCTCCGATCAGCGCGCCGCATTTCTGGCAGTAGTTACCGCCCTCCGGGTTGACGAAACCGCACTCGGCGCAGTGCAGGGCCACGGCGACTACCAACTCACTGGTTTTCGGGCGCGGGTTCGGCGCTCGCTCGCCCCGCGAGGATCTCGGTCAAGCGCTGCACGTCGGCGCCGCTGATTATCTCCTCGCCGCCGTCGTGCTTGCGCCGCAGTCGATTGACGAGCTCGGCGCGAAGAATGTCGATCTTGCCGTGCAGCAGGCGACGCTGGTAGGAGATCTCGGTCTCCTCGCCGCTGAGCTGCGCGATCAGCTCCTTGAGCTCCTTGTCTGTGAGGGAGCCGAGATCGGGAAATGTTTCGTCCATCTTGTCCTTCCGGGCCGGGGGCGCGACAGCGAGTATAGAGCGGTCATCGCCAAGGATCAAGCTGAACTTGAGCCTGATGTTTGCACGAGCCCGTCGTGAACGTAGACAACCGCAGCAATCCAGGCAAGCACGAGGCCGCTGAAAAAGAAGCCTTCACCGACGGCGTGGGCGCCGAGCACCTCGAGCCAGATCCCGAACATCGTCGGCGCGACGGCAATGCGGCCGGGCCAGTTGATGCGCAGCGCATGCCCGCGCCGCAACCACGCCTGTCCGGCCACGAGCATCAACAGCTCGCGCGCCAGGAGCACGGCGAGGGCCCAGCGCGGGAGCAGCTCATAGGACCAGCACGCTGCGGCTCCGCCAACGACGAGCAGACGATCGATCAGCGGGTCGAGGGCAGCGCCGAGTCTGCTGTACTGCCCCGTGATTCGCGCCGTGATCCCGTCGAGGTAGTCTCCGCCGCCGGCGAAAAAGAAGCAGATGCCCGCGGCGGTGCTGACTCCGTGCCGCGAGGAGTACTCGAGTGCGAGAAACGCGGGGATCAGCGCGGCGCGAACGTAGCCGATCGCGTTAGGGATCGTCCACGGCCGCCACGGCTCATGGGCTTCGGTCTGCGGTGGTGGCGGGCCGGAGCGATCGAGTCCAAGCAGCCGAAGCTTGCCTAGGCGAGCTCGCTGCACAGCTTCTCCACGTCGGCAAGCGCGCCGGCGAGCGAAATGCTGGGGCGCTCCTCGCTCCCCCGACGCAGCTGGACCTCGACCTCGCCGCTTTCGGCCGCGCGCCGCCCGAGGGTGAGGCGCACCGGGGCGCCCAGAAGCTCGGCGTCCGCGAACTTCTGCCCGGCGCCGAGATCGCGATCGTCGTACACGACATCGACACCGCCGTCGATCAGCGACCGGTACAGCGAATCGGCGAGCTCGCGCTCGACGCTGCCGGGCTTGCCGAGGATCACGAGATGCACCATGAATGGCGCGATCGAGGCCGGCCAAGCGATCCCCGCGTGATCGGCGTACTGCTCGACGGCTGCAGCGGCGATACGCGCCGGGCCGATGCCGTAGGAGCCCATCCAGATCGGCTGCTCCTTCCCCAGCTCGTCGAGATAGTTGGCACCGAGCGCCGTGGAGTAGCGCGTCCCCAGCTGAAAGATGTTGCCGACCTCGATCGCCGGCTCGATCTCGATCGGGTGTCCATCGACGAGATCGCCAACTTCGACGTTGCGGATGTCGCCGCGCTCGAAGGGGAAATCACGGCCAGGCTCGACGCCACGAAGGTGGGTGCCCGGCCGGTTTGCCCCGGTCACGTAGGCACCGGGAGCGACCCCGTCGTCGAGCAGGATCGGCAGACGCCCGTCGAGCCCAACCGGCCCGATGTACCCGGCC
>JBEKBL010000258.1:0-3514 GCA_050015415.1 Solirubrobacteraceae bacterium | reverse complement strand
TGGCTCGCAGGCTGCGCTCATGGCGCCGACAGAGACGCTTGCCGAGCAACACTTCGCCACGATCCAGGCGCTGCTCGGCTCGGAGCCCGTGACGCTCGCCCTGCTGACCGGCTCGACGCCGGCCGCGCGCCGCACTCAACTGCTCGAGCGACTGCACAGCGGCGAGCTCTCGCTGATCATTGGAACCCACGCGCTGATCGAGCAGCCAGTCCGCTTTCGCTCGCTCGCGCTCGCGGTCGTCGACGAGCAGCACCGCTTCGGCGTGCGCCAGCGTGCGGCGCTCGACGCGAAGGCGCCCGCCGGCTTTGCCCCGCACGTGCTGCACATGACGGCGACGCCGATTCCCCGCACGCTCGCGCTCTGTCGCTACGGCGATCTCGACCAGACGCGACTGCGGGAGCTGCCGGCGCAACGGCAGCCGATCGAGACCCACGTCGTCGCCGGCGCGCCGGCACGGGCGCGCGCCTACGAGAGGATCGCCGAGGAGCTTCGCGAGGGGCGCCAGGCGTTCGTTGTCTGCCCGCTGGTCACCCTCAGCGATACGGGCGAGCAGGCCGGCGAGCCAGACGGCGGCGACGTGCGGGCTGCAACCGCCGAGTTCGAGCGCCTCCGAGCCGGCGAGCTGCGCGACTTCCGCGTCGTGCTGATGCACGGGCAGCTCTCACACCGAGACAAGCAGGCGGCGATGGCCGCATTCGCGGCCGGCGAGGCCGACGTGCTCGTCGCGACGACCGTCATCGAGGTCGGCATCGACGTGCCGAACGCGACCGTGATGCTGATCGAGAACGCGGAGCGCTTCGGCATATCGCAGCTGCACCAGCTTCGCGGACGTGTCGGCCGCGGCGAGCACGCTGCGCTCTGCCTGCTCTGCGGTCCAAAGGACTCGCTGCGGCTGAACGCGCTGGCTCGCCACAGCGATGGCTTCGAACTCGCCGAGATCGACCTCCACCAGCGCAAGGAGGGTGAGTTGATCGGCACCCGCCAGTCGGGGCTCGGCCAGTTCGCGCTCGCGAGACTGCCCGAGGACGAGACCCTGCTCGCCAGGGCACGACACTGGGCCGAGAAGCTGCTCGTCTCAGACCCGAAGCTCGAGGATCCCGCGAACGTCCTGCTCGCGCGCGCGCTGTCGGACAGCCACGGCGAAATAGCGGTACGGCCGATCGCGGCCTGATGCGGGTCGTCGGCGGCGAATACGGTGGTCGCCGCCTCGAGGCACCGCGCGGGCGCGCGACGAGGCCGACGTCCGAGCGGACACGCGAGGCTGTGTTTTCGATGCTCGGTGACATCAACGGCGCCCGCGTGCTCGATCTGTTCGCCGGCTCGGGTGCGCTTGGCATCGAGGCCCTGTCGCGCGGCGCGGCGCACGCGACGTTCGTCGATCGCGCGCGACCCGCGATCGCCGCGATCACGCGCAACCTCGAGCAGCTGGGACTGCGCGAGCGCGCGCAGATCACGCAGCTCGACGTGCGAGTGCTGGAGCCTCACAGCGCGAGCTACGACCTCGTGTTCGTCGATCCGCCTTACGGCGAAGCGACTGATCTGGGGCCGCTACTCGAGCGTGAGCTGCCCGCGCAGCTCGCCCCGGGCGGGCGGGTCGTCAGTGAGAGCGACCGCCGTGCGCCGCTCGAGCTGGGTCTACCGACGATCCGCGAACGCCGCTACGGGGATACGCTGATCCGCATCCACCAGCTCGCAAACGCATGACGCAGGCGCCACGGATCGCCGTCTGCCCTGGGTCCTATGACCCGATCACCAACGGGCATGTCGACGTCATCACGCGTACCGCTGCCCTGTTCGACGAGGTCGTCGTGGCTGTGGTCGGCCACTCGCGGAAGTCAAACGCGCTGTTCTCACTCGAGGAGCGCCTCGAGTTCATCGCTGTCGCGACCGGGCATCTCGAGGGCGTGCGGGCCCAGCCGTTCGACACGCTGATCGTCGAGTTCGCACGCACTGTCGGTGCTACGACGATCGTCAAGGGATTGCGCGCGATCTCGGACTTCGAGTACGAGTTCGAGATGAATCAGCTGAATCGCAAGCAGGCGCCAGGCATCGAATCGCTCTACATCATGGCGAGCCCGGAATACAGCTTTCTCTCCTCGAGCGGCGTCAAGGAGCTCGCGACGTTCGGCGGCAACGTCGAGCCCTACGTCCACGAGCTGATCGCAAAGCGCTTGCAGGAGGAGCTTCGCGCCCAGCGAAACCTGGGATGAACCGTGCGCGCTTTGCGTAGCGCCATCGACCCTCTAGGCTGTAGACAATGGATGTCCTGGTACTGATCGACAAGCTCGACGACTTGGTGCACAACGCCAAGCAGGTTCCCCTGACCGATCAGGTGCGCGTCGACAAGGAGGAGATCTACGACCTCCTCGACCAGATGCGCGCCACGATCCCGGAAGAGATCAAGCAGGCACGGTGGATCGTCAAGGAGCGGCAGGAGATGCTCGCCGAGGCCAAGCGCGAGGCTGAGCGGATCGTCAAGGAAGGACGCGAGCGTCAGGAGCGGCTGATCGCCGACGAGGAAATCGTCAAAGCGGCCGAGCGCGCAGCCGAGGACATCATCGAGGATGCGCGAGCCCATGAGCGCGAGATCCGGCTCGGCGCCGAGGACTATGCCGACGAGATCCTCGACACGCTCGAGACCAACCTCTCGAAGTTCATCGCAGCGGTCCAGCGCGGACGCGAGCGGCTTCAAGGCCGCGACGAGCCAGCCGGCGTTTCCTAGGCGGGGACGGCAAGGCCGTCGGGCGTTGCCCAAATCTTCCCGATCGAGGTCGGACCTCGTGGTTGGATACGCGGCGTGAGACCGCTGAGGCGCCTACTGACGACGCTGCACACCGGGCTCGCGCTGACGCGCGCAGGCGTGCTGCGGATCGAGCGGCCCGACCGCACCGTCCGCGCTCTGCTCTTGCTCAAGCGCTGGGGTCCGACGCCGGCTTCGGGCTATGCGATCTCGGCGATGCGCGACCCGCAGCGCGCGGCGGTCCACGACGACCGCGGCACGATCTCCTTTCGCGAGCTGCACGAGCAGACCAACGCGCTCGCGCGCAGCCTCCGCGCGGCCGGCGTCGGCCAAGGTGAAGGGATCGCGATCCTCTGCCGCGATCACGCCGACTTCGTCAAATCGAGCGTAGCCGCGTCGAAGCTCGGCGCGACGGTGCTGCTGCTGAACACGTCGTTCGCGGGGCCACAGATCGCCGAGGTCTGCGAGCGCGAGGACCCGCGCGTCTTCATCTACGACGAGGAGTTCATCGACCTGTGCGCTGCAGCATCGCAGGGGCGCACGGCGGTCATTGCCTGGCACGACAACCCCCCGCCGGCGGCCTTCACCACAATCGACGCGCTCGTCGAAGCTGGCTCGCGCGAGGACCTCGCGCCACCCGCCGACCGCGGCCGCGTCGTGATCCTCACCTCCGGCACGACCGGAGCGCCGAAGGGCGCTTCGCGCAAGCAGCCTCGCTCGCTCGACCCGGCGGCGGCGTTCTTCTCACGAATCCCGCTGCGCGCGGGAGGGACG
>JBEKBL010000257.1:0-3516 GCA_050015415.1 Solirubrobacteraceae bacterium | reverse complement strand
CAGATCCTCGTTGTCTCCGGGCGGGAGGTCACGGGTGAGGCCTTCGCGGCGTACGAGCAGCGTGTCGTAGCGAAGGTCGGTCATCGGCTTGTCCTTTCGAATGGGGTGATGTAACCATAGTGCTTACATCGCCCTAAGTCAACCTCCTCGCGAGTGTGACCGCAGCCCCCGTCCTCGCCCTCCAGGCCACACGTCCTCCGTTCGGCGGGGCCGGGTGCTCCGTTCGCGCGACAGAGCTGCGCGCTACCGCTTGTCGGTGGGTGTCGCTTTGCGAATTTGCGGCCGCGCTGTTGTCGGTCGTGGTTTCACGTTACGTTCTGTGCTCCGTCCGGCACATACAGGGGAGACAACATGGCTGAGGTAGTCGTTATCGAATTCGCTGCGCCTAATGCGGTCGAGATCTACAACAAGACCAACAAGGAACTGGGGTGGGACGGCGTGCCGGACGCGGCGGCCTGGCCGGCGGGGATGTTGAGTCACGTGTCCGGCGAGAAGGGCGACAAGCTGATCGTCGTCGAGGTTTGGGAGTCGCAGGCCGCCCAGAGTGATTTCATGAGTTCCGAACTCGGCCCCGCGCTTGCAGCGGTCGGCGCGCCCCAGCCAGCTCGGATCGAATGGTTCGATTCAGTCATGGACGTACACTCGCATTCGCACTGAGCCGGAGGGGCGTCGGCGCGAAGGCCGGCTCAAGCGTGCGCTCGGTGCGCGCGCCAGGCCGGCGCCCCGGCCACAGCCCGACCAGCTGACCCCTCAGGGCCGGCTGATCGGGCGTGAAGCTCAGCCGGTCAGGCCACGCACGGTACCGTCGAGGACGCCGTCGGCTTCACAGTGAAGTGGAGGACGATCACTTTGTCGCCGTGCTGTAGGTCGCCGGTGAAGACGACGTAATGGCCGGCGGCGACTCTGAACCGCGCCACGCCGGTGGACTGGTCCACCGGACGTGCGCGTACTTCGAGGTGGCGAGCTTGACGTACTTCGTCCCGAGGGTGCAACCGCAGTCCGAGCCCGTGCGCGGTGCGTAGTAGTGGGCCGGGGGGATATCGCATCCGTTGACTCGAGTGCGACGATGTTCCACGTGATCCCTGTGGCCGATTGGTTCGCCGAACGCAGCGCCAGGGGAATACTGACGCGCGCGGCGGGTGCCTGGGTGCTGGTGGGGCTTCCGCTCATCGCAGCGCGGGTCTGGTGGTCGGTCCCCGCCGCGATAGCCGTCTTTGTCGTGACGCTGACGTTGTATGTGGCGGCGGTGGTCCGCTACATGGGCCGTCACCCCGAGCGATCCTGATAGTGAATTGAGGTCGGGCTCGAGCTTCTCGCTCGCCTGATGTGGGGCTTCTCGGGCGGCGGCCCTTACGCGTTGGCGTGTGCCGCGCTGCTTCCGCGTCTGGTGCTCGCCGCTGCGACGGTCGGTGGCGTGGCGCCTTGGGAGGCTCCTGGCCTGGATTACTTCACGGGCATGGGTCAGGACAACGTCGATGGCATCGAGTTGTACCTCGCAGACCCGGATGCTGCCCGGGAAAAGGGCCGGGAGATTTGGACGGAGACGATGGCCGTCACAGCTGGCCAGCTGACCGAGTCGTTGAAGACACTGCTGTCGGACGTCGACGCGGCGGTCCTGACCGGCGAGTTCGCGGATTACCTCGTTCGCTGCATGCAGGACGGGCTTGGGCCGGGTGAGCAGGGATGGTGGGACGACGGCGTGGCGCACATGGAACCGTGGGGGTTCGAGCTCAGCGCCATCCGTACCCCGGTAAAGGTGTGGCATGGACGCGAGGATCATTTCGTCCCGTTCCAACACGGACAGTGGCTGGCCGAGCACATCCCCGGAGCTGAATCGTCCCTGAGCGAAACCGATGGTCACCTGACGCTGCTCGTCGACAGGGTCAATGAAGTGCACGACTGGCTGATCACCCACTTCTAGCCGGCTCGACCTTTTCGAAGTCCGTCTGCCAGGAGCTCGACTCAGCGGCCCAGCGTTCTGATGATCTCGCGAGTCCGCCGGCGGCTGTCGCCCAGCAATACCCGTACCTGCGCAAGCCCCGCGCGCAAAGGCGGATCTCCGACCTCGACCGGCAGCATCGAATCCTGCAACGCGGCGAGAGCTGCGTCCGCGTGCTCGACAGCCGCTGCCGCCGTGTTCATGATGCCTTTCGCATCGTGCTCGCGCACCTGGGGATGCGCCGCCTCGAATGCGTGGGTCGGCAGAGCGTGCCGACCTGCGAACGCGGCGTGCAGGCGTTGTGCCTGCCCGTAGGCGGACTGGAGCGGGCGGAACAGCTCGTCCTCGAGGCGTTCCGCGGCGTACGTATCGAGCTGCTCGTAGGCCTCACCCAGATTTGCGAGCGCGACACCGATCTGGTCGGTGGCCGACGCAAGAGCGTCAAGCAGCTGCTGCCTCGCCTCGGCGTCGGTGTACGGCATCCGGATGAGCTTAGACGCCGGCCGCGACCGCGCAGCGCAGCCCGAAGCGCTAGCTGAGGCCCTGGGGTGCGAGAGCGCCGTCGGTCAGGGTGCGTCCGCCGACGGCCTCCGGCAATGTGACGCGGACCGGCGTCTCGGGGTTGCGCGAGCCGGTCTGGAAGCCCGGGCGGGGCTTGACGTAAACGGTCAGGATGATCTCGTCCTCGCCGATGTGGAGGTCCGGTGGGAGGACTCGCCGGTCGGCGCGCTGCCCGCTCGCAAACGCACGCTCGGTGACGAGCAGGCGCAGCGTCTGCTCATCTGCGCCCAGCTCCTGGGTGGGGTCGAGCCGCCACGCCGAAGCGCGGATTCCATCGCGCGTCGCCACGAGTTGCCGCTCGCTGCTCGCTGCGTTCGCGATCCAACTCTCCCGCCTCGGCTCCCGGCGGACTGCGATCAGCGCGAGTTGTGGTGGCAGCCCGCGAGCGAACACCGCCTCCTCCTCCGTTCGGACGAGGACGCGCCAGTCGGCCAGTTCGACCGCGACGTTTTGCGCAAGCAGCAGCGAGACGAGTGCCTCAACAGCGCCGTCGGCAGCGTCGAGACCTCCAGGCGGCGCCAGCAGCGCGCTCGGCGGAAATGCCGGCGCGGCACCGTCGCTGACGAAGGCGGGGTAGCGCGAAACGATTCGCGGCTCAACCACGAGCGAGCGCTGCCAAGCGCGCTCGCTCGGAAGCTTGCCCTCGCCTGCTGAGCGCCCAGCGATTCTTCCTCGCATCGAGGCGAGGCTACATCGGTGCGCCATGCTGCGGCGGTCCGAGCGCGGATCGCCGCGCACCGACCGGCGGTCCGCGGCTACAACGATGGCTCCGGACGGGCCACGCCGCTTACCTCCTGGCGACCGCAGCCGGCTAGACGGACGTGCTGGGCTGGGCGGCCGACCTCAGGCCGCGAGGCGCCAATCGGCGACCCGATCGTCCGCCGGCACGTGGCGCACGAGCGCACCAGTGAGCCGCTCGACGCGCCTTGGCAGCCCCGTGTGCAGCCATCGCGTCGAGCCCTGGGCCGCGCTCGAGATCAGGATCTCGTCATAGACCCGCGGATTCCATGCTTCAT
>JBEKBL010000256.1:0-6908 GCA_050015415.1 Solirubrobacteraceae bacterium | reverse complement strand
AACGTTGGTCGGCTCTCCGGAGAAGACGGCCGTGCCGCCAAGTACTTCCGTGTAGAAGCGCCGAGAGCGCTCGACATCGTCGGAGACGATGAAGCGGGTCAGCACAGTTCCCTCCGTGCCCGGCTGGACTTCGGCCGACTCCGTGCCGGCGATACTCGACGGCCAGTGAGCGGGCGACCAGTCGCCCTCTGGGTCCGTGGTTTGCCCTACTTCGATCAGATGACCGTCGGGATCGCGGATGTAGCAGCGGATCTCGTACTGGTGCTGCTTCGGCGGCGTCAGAAAGTCAGCGCCCCTGGCGCTCCATTCCGCGTACACGGCCGCGATATCCCTCACGCGAATATTGAGGAAGCTGCTGACCCGGTCAGGATCGCGCGGCGTCTCCAGAGTGACCGCAGGCTTGTCGTCAGTCGGCCCACCGCCAACATTGATGATGACCAAGCCGTTGGACAGCGCGATATAGGTCAGCCCTCCAGGGCCGGAGAAGTCCACCTTGCCGCCAAGTACTTCGGTGTAGAAGCGCCGAGAACGCTCGACATCGTCCGAGACGATGAAGTGGGTCAGCACGATTCCCTCTGTCGGCGGTCCGAGCTCGGCCATCTGCCACCTCCACTGGTTGGGACTCATACCCCGCCTACGGACAGGCCTACGGACAGGGTCAGCCGACGATACCGCGACGTGCTCGCACGCTAGGTCACGAGCTCACGAGTACCGTTTCGAGCGTGAAGTCGCTACTGGCGCGCGCCTTAGTCGTGGTGGTTGTTTTCGCGTGCGCTCTCGCGACTGCAGGAGGTAGCACGGCGACCGCGATGCTCAAGCGCGTTTCGCCGCCTGGCGGCGGCTACAGCGTCGAGCTCCCGAGCACGTGGCGCTTCGCTAACGCGAGCTACCCATCAGACCACGCAACGCATCTCTGGTTCGATCCCGTCAACGCCCTTCGCAAGATGCTCGTCGTTCTGAGCGGATGCGCTGGCTGCGCGGAGACCGACGGCCGGCCAAATCCGGCAGCAGGCGTGCCGCAGTACGCAACAAACGTGGAGCGCCTCAGCGCATCCGAGGATGTGTTCGAGGATTTCACTGACGACGATCCGTGGGTCGCCAACGGCATTTCGATCGTCATCCGACAGAAGGGACGTATCGACGGGTACGCGAGCGTGGAGCTCTGGTTGCCGCCGCGGCAGCACGCGCTCGCCACCACCATTCTCAACAGCTTCCGGCTCGCAGGCTGAACATAGCCAGACCCCAGCGGCCAACTCTCGCATCGAAGCCAAGGGCTGTCCACGTGCGGTTCGAATCCCGCCCTCTCCGCTGATCGCGCTCGGACGCTACGCGCCGGCCGCGACCACGCAGAGGCCCCCTCGTACATCCGTCCGCCGCAGTCCCGCAGCCAGCGGTCGCAGTGATATACCGACTGGCAGCACCCTGCCCTAGACATGGGCGGGTGAGCTCACACCGGCTGTAATGCGCCCAGCCGGCAGTGTCGGGGCCCAGGTGGTCTCGGTCACAGGAAGCTCGCGCGGGAAACCCATCCTGCGCTCGCCGAAGTCGGCGGCCCCGTAGCGGCACAAATCCTCGTCGCTCGAAGCCTCGCGCGGACCCTCCGCTGAAGGCGTCGCAGATCCCAAACTTGGCGAACGAGAGGACTTCCGGCATGACAAGCGAGCGCTTCACCCCGACTTCGACCCACCTCCCTAGCAGCGGCGCGAGGTTCCGTCGCCCGCTTTACACGATCATGGTCGCGCTGGCCATGCTGGCGATTTCCGCCGCAAGCGCAGCGGCGCACACGGTCGTTGCGAGCGCGAAGTGCGCGTCGGTGACTTTCAATTGGGCACTTTTCAGCCCGACCGGAAACGGAAATGGTGGCCTCAACACGCCGGTCTGGGCGATCGTGTTCAAACCGACAAGCGGCTCCCCCACCACGATCAATGGGGCGGTGTCATTCGCCGGGAGCACGTCCTCGCTGACGGTTCCGATCCCGAGCGGCAACGGTGTCGTCACGGCGTCGTCGTCGTGGACTTCATCTCAGACGCGCGACTGGAACTCCAACTCGTCCTCGACGACCCTGACGCTCGCGAACTGCCCGCCAGCGATCACTCCGCCGATTCCCGTCGTGCACCCGGCTGTGGCGGTGATCCCGGCGCCCACCACGGTGACGCCTACGGTCGCAGCGGGCCATCCCGTCGCGAGCGCCGCACTGGCACTATCGACGACCGGATCGCCGCCCGCGGCGCTAGGCGGCAGGATTCACGACACGGCCGTGCTGAGCGGCGGGTCTTCGCCCACGGGCAAGATCACGTTCGCGCTGTATTCGGCGAGCGACGCCACCTGCTCAACGGTTCTCCACGAGTCAACCGTGGCGGTCAGTGGTGATCGGAGCTATACCTCGCCGTCGTTCATGCCGATGAGCACCGGCTCCTACCAATGGGTCGCCAGCTACGGCGGCGACGCGAACAACCAGAGCGTGTCCGGCTCGTGTAACGACCCGACCGAGGTCTCAACGGTCACAGCGGCGCTCTGCGTTCGCTCGCCGGTGGCCCTCCACGGCGTCCCGGAAACCGCAAAGAACTCGCTGTCCGCCTACGTGCCGGCTGCCGGCGTCAAGAGCGTGACCTTCTATCTCGACAGCCGCAGGCTCGTGACGCTGACCAAGCCGTCGCACCAGCGGTTCTCGATCGCGATCGACGTCCGGACGGTCAGTTACGGAATCCATCGACTGAGCGCAAAGCTGACGATGCTCGGCTCTAGCTGCGTGACCGAGGCGACCGGGTCGTTCATCCGCACCGAGGTCAGCTCGCGTTCGCCGACGTTCGCAGGCTAGGGCTGATGGTGACGCTTTGTGGCGTCTTGACACCAACATTACTCGGCTCCTCCCAGTCGGTCTCGCAGTCGGCGCCCTGGCTCTGGGGCCAAGCGTCGACGGCGCCGGCGCCTCGAACGCCTCGATCCCGCCCACGGCCCAGACTGGCCCGGGAGCCTTCGCGCTCGCCGACGGAAGCACGATCTCGCTTTCAAACGGACGCACGATCTCGCGCTGGGCGCATGCGAATACGGCTGCCGTCGTCCGGCAAAGCGCCTCGGAGCTGGCGCCTGCAGTCGGACGGCTTCACTTCCTGACCGAGGACGGCCAGGCCGAGGTCTACATGGCCCTGCGCGAGACGCGTGTCGCGCAGACCGGCGTGGTCTGGGTCGATGTCTCATTGCCGCAGCGCCCAAACGGCGTCACCGGCTGGGTCCCGGCGAGCGCTCTCGGCCCGCTTCACGTCGCCGGCGGCCGCCTCGTGGTCTCTCGTTCGCTGCTTCGCGCGACGCTGTACAACCAAGCCGGGGCCGTGATCTGGAGCGCCCGCGTCGGCATCGGCCGACCCGCGCTTCCCACGCCGGCCGGCCACTTTTACGTGCGCGAGAAGCTGCGCGCGATCGGCAGCCCCGTGTACGGGCCCTACGCCATCGCCACCAGCGCCTACGCGTCGCCGAAGCTCAGCGAGTGGCCCGGAGGCGGCATCATCGGCATCCACGGGACCGACCAGCCGCAACTGATCCCCGGCGATCCCTCCCATGGCTGCGTGCGGATGCTAAACAGCGCCATCACGCGTCTGTGGCACATGATCGCGATCGGCACGCCGATCGACATCACCTGAGGACGACGCTCAATGCCCGCCGGCCGGCGGGCGGAGCAGCAGGTGGCTGTTGACGATCGACGCGGCCACGTCGGTCAGTTTGTCGCCGGTGCGCTGGGAGTGGTCGCGCATCATGCCGAACGCCTGCTCGGCGTCGATCGCATGGCGTGCCATGAGGATCCCCTTCGCCTGCTCGATCACCGCCCGGCGCTTGAACGCGTCCTGCAGGTCGTGATACTCGGCAAAACGCCGCAACGTGATGTCGATCGCGCTCTGCAGCTCCGCGGGGATCGTGTCGACAACGTAAGCGAAAACGCCGCGATTGGCCGCCTCCCGAATGAATTCGGGGTCCTCGGCGGACAGCAGCGCAATCACCGGGCAGCTGGACTCGCGGACGATCTGCTCGATCAACTCGAGCGCATGCTTGGATGACTCACCGAGCCCGACCAAAGCAACATCGGGATGCTCGCGCGCCGTCGCCGCACCGACGTCGCGGACGTTAACTCAAGCCGAAGACGTCGCTCATTCGCGATCAGTACACGCAGCCGCGGGACGTCGGTCTCAGTCACGAATTACCACAAAATAGCTGAGCCACCGGCGGGTGCCAGTCCCCTGTGATGTCGATCCTGGAAGCACGGTATTGCCGTTCAGGTCGCTGGGCCGACCACCGCAACCAGCGTTCGTTTCTCACGCTACTCCGTCCGTCGAGAGCTTTTCATCTTGCCGCAGCAAATCACGTCTACTTTCCGAAAAATTACGTCAGCCAGGGTCGACGCGGAGGCGCCGACAACGGGCTCACGACGCCGTCGTCGCGGCCGGCGCCGCGCCGGCTGAGCTGACGCGGCTCGAGCGAGCCTCGCCGAAAGTGACGAGACGGGCGCGGTCCTCGTCCCAGAGCTTCAGGCGGACGGCGCGCACGCCGCTCCAGAGGGAGACGATCGGGATCGCGTGAAAGATCGCGTTCTCATCATGCGCGCGCTGCAGGTTGTAGTTGGGAATCCGCGCGTTCAAATGGTGCACGTGGTGGAGGCCGATGTTGCCCGAGAACCACTGCAGCGGCTGGGGCAACCGCAGATATGAGCTGCCACGCAGCGCCGCGTCCGGATAGGTCCATTGACCGCCGCGCTCCCAGTAGGTGTCCTCGAACTGGTGCTGGACGTAGAACAGCCAGATTCCGGCGGCGCCTGCGAGCAGCGCCGACGGGCCTTGGATCAAAAGGTAGGTCCGCCACCCGATGAGCCAGCAGAGCGCGGCGACAAGGACCGCGAGCGCCAGGTTGGTCGCGTGCACGCTGTGGCGGAGCGCCGGTCGGGCCGCGCGCGAGACGATTCTGGGGCTGAGAACCATTGCGAACAGCGGTCCGAGCCCGAACATCACGACCGGGTTGCGAAACAGGCGGTAGCCGAGGCGTCCCCGCCAGTCGCGGGCGTAATACTCCTCCACGGTCAACGTCGGCACGTCGCCGCCGCCACGGCGGTCGAGGTCGCCGGCGGTCGCGTGATGGATCGCGTGGTTGTGGCGCCACTGAAGGAACGGCGTCAGCACGAGCACACCGAGCACCATCCCCAGCCAGCGGTTGCCGCGCCGCGAGGGCAGGAACGACCCGTGCGAGCAGTCGTGAAACATGATGTAGGTGCGCAGGAGGAAGCCGGCCGCGAAGACGCCGATCGCGAGCGTCAGGAGAACCGAGACGCGGAGCGCGAAGTACATCGCGACCGAGAGCCCGAGGTAGGGCACGACGGATGTGGCCAGGTCGAGCATGCTGCGCGGAACGCTCGCCTGGGCGTACGGCGCAAGGGCCTCGCTCCAGAACGGTCGCGGCGAGCGCGAGCCTCCTGCGCTGGTGCTGGCGTCCGCTCCTTCTGTAGGACAGCCGCCAGACTCTTCTACTTCCATCGTCGCCTTCGGCCTCGATTCAGTGCACGTGCGTCGCGGTGAGCCCGTCCCAGACTGGGTGGCCCACCGGCTTCACCGCCCAGCGAGAATAGCGTGCTTTGCGGCGCTCTGCCCGAGAACGACACGCGCCCGGACGGCAGACAGATGGCGCCCGGGCGCGTGCGCGCGAAGCTGTGAACTCCTTCCACGGCGCGCTGGCGCCCAGGTGTCGCGCTGGCACGCGGCCGGGCTCCGCCCCACTCGGAACACCTCGCCGTTGGCGAGCGCCACGGCGGCCGGGAGGATCAGGTCCTGCGAATCCGGTGCATTGGAGCTCCCTTCCGAGTACCTCACTACGTTGTACCACCACGAGGCGGGCTGTCAAGGAACACGGACTTTTGACTGCATGGCAGCGGTCCGCCCCGTCGCGTCCGCCGATGTGCCTGGGATCAGTGCCCGTCGACCGAGTACCGGGCGGGCACGAAGCGCTGCGTTGACTTCGGCGGGCGCTGATATTCGCGCTGCTGGCGCTTCGGCAGCTTCACGTGCCCGGCATCGAGGCGCTCGTAGGGCACCTCTGAGAGCAGGTGGTGGATCAGGTTGAGTCGTGCCGTCCGCTTGTCGTCGGCCTCGACGACCCACCACGGGCTGTGCTCAGTGTCGGTGTGCTCGAACATGCGGTCCTTGGCCTCGGCGTAGTCGACCCAGCGGGCGCGCGCCTCGCGATCGGTCGGGCTGAACTTCCAGCGCTTACGCGGATCGGTCAGACGGGCCTGGAAGCGACGCTCCTGCTCGTCGTCGCTGACCGACAGCCAATACTTGATCAGCTGGATCCCGTCGCTTTGAAGCGCCTGCTCGAACTGGGGAGCGAAGCGCAGGAACTCGACGTACTGCTCGTCGGTGCAGTAACCCATCACGTGTTCGACGCCGGCGCGGTTGTACCAGCTGCGGTCGAACAGGATGATCTCCCCCGCCGCCGGGAGGTGGCGCACGTAGCGCTGGAAGAACCACTGCGTCTGCTCGCGCTCGGTCGGTGTCGGAACCGCGACGACACGGCAGGTCCGCGGGTTCAGGTAGGCCATGATCCGCTTGAGTACGCCGTCCTTGCCAGCCGTGTCGCGGCCCTCGAAGACGACGACGAGTCGCCGCTGCTTTGCGACGATCCACTCCTGCATGAACACGAGCTCGGTCTGGAGACGCTCGAGCTCCTCCTCGTAGTCCTTGCGGGAGAGCTCGGTCGGGGGCACCGCAGCAGATGATCGCAGCCGCCTGCTCCGCGGGCGCGCAGGGCGGCGGCCAGCGCACCTGAGGGCCTGCGTCTACGCCGCCGCCGACAAGGCAGAATGCTGCGCGTGGCGGAGACGACGCGAGGCACAGCACCGGATGGGGCCGGCGCGAGCTGCCGCGATTGGACCG
>JBEKBL010000255.1:0-3589 GCA_050015415.1 Solirubrobacteraceae bacterium | reverse complement strand
TAGACACGCTTGCCGAGTGCCGTCACCTCAATGCCCTCGGGCACGCACCCCGGCACATTGATGTTGAGAAGCGTCTTCGGCGACAGTGGAACGGTGTCGAGCGAGCCGACCAGCCGTGCAACGATCCTCGCCGCGAGGGTGAAGTCGAAGCTGCCGCGGTCGACGTAGTTGAGCTGCGCTCCGGCCGCCTGCTGTGAGACGGCGATGCCGGGAATGCCGAGCACGACCGCCTCGAGCGCAGCGGCGACGGTCCCCGAGTAGGTGATGTCGTCGCCGAGGTTGGCGCCGTGATTGATGCCGGAGACGACGATGTCCGGCCTAAAGTCGCCGATCAACCCGAGATTCGCGAGGCGCACGCAGTCGACCGGCGTGCCGTCCGTCGAATAGCCGACCGACCCGCCTCCGAAGTCCACCTCAGCCACCCACAGCGGACGGCGCGTCGTGATCGAGCGCGCCATGGCCGATCGGTTGCCGTCCGGCGCGACCACGACAACGCGTACGCCGTCGAGCTCCGAGAGCGAGAGACGCAGCGCCTGCAGGCCCTCTGCCTCGATCCCGTCGTCGTTGGTGAGAAGAACCTGGAGCACTCATCCCAGGATATTCGGGGACGCGCGTCGAGCAAACTCCCCGCACCGCGACGAGCGCCTGAGAGAGCAGCGCGGAAAGAGGCAGACGCTCGAACACCCCAACCGCGACACCGGCGCGCGTCGATCAGGAGAAATGCGTTTGCGGCTGGGCGAGCTTCCTGCCGTTGAGGATCACGTCGACCTTCTCGTTGTAGAAGGCGATCAGGCCTGCGATGGGTGCCAGCTGGCGGGTCGGGAAGTCGTAGGTCCAGGCCAGGTCCGGGTGCAGGCGCTCGCCGACACGTACGGACCAGTAGCCCGTGGTACGGCCCTTGTAAGGGCAGGCGGTGGTCGTCTCGGTCGGCTCGAGATGCTCGAAGTCGACCTCGGTGCGATTCAGGTAGTAGCGCGTCGGAAGACCGGTCTCGAAGACCATCACCGGCGAAGCGGACTCGGCGAGCACCAGTCCATCGAGCTCGATCCGCACAGCGCGCGTCGAGCGGAGCGCGTCAACGCGGACGAAGGGGCTCCGCGGATGGACGAACACCTCCTCGTCCTCCTCGAACCAGTGATCGAGCGCATCCCACTCGAAGCGCAGGCAGCCGGAAACGCCGTCGATCGGCGACTCCGTGTAGAGGCGGGCGGCGCCAGTCCGCGACAGCCCGCCGACGCGCAGGCCATAGTCCGCCGCCAAGCCGAACCGCAGCTTGTGCTTGTGATCCTCATCGACCAGCAGTGCCTGGTCAACGTCGCCGCGCGGGATGTAGTACTGCGGGTAATGCGGAGCCTCCCACACGTAGAGCGCGGCCGTGGTGTCGAGAACCGTACGGCCGGCGAAGGTCGCGCGAATACGGCGCGGAACCGGCTCGACGTGCAGCGGCGGGGCGATCTGCTGCGGGTAGTCGCTCACGAGCTAAGCCTACGCGTCTGCGGTGGGAGACCGAGCAAGTCGCTCGAGCTCAACCGGCATCCGCGAGCAGCTCCATCAGCAGGCAGTCGTGCCAGCCGTCACCATCTTGGTCGCGCTCATAGCGGTGGAGGACGCCGGCTCGCGTGAACCCAGCCTTTTCGTAGGTGCGGATCGCTGCCGCGTTATCAGCGGCGGGGTCGATCGTGATGCGGTGGTGGCCACGCTCCTTGACGAGAATCTCGACCACGCCGCGAAGTGCCTCGGTCCCGAGACCACGACCGTGCAATGCCGGGTCGACGAACACATCGACCATCGCATGGCGATAATCGGGATCGGCCTCCTCGAAGTACTGAACCATTCCCGCCACGGCACCGTCCACGTCGATGACAAAGCGCGTCGCGGTCGGATCCTCGTCTGGGAAATCGGCACTGAGGACGCCCCACCAGCGCGCCACCTCGGGCGTTTGGTGGATTCGGCGCAACTCTGCAGCGTCGGCCGCTGTCAGCCCTCGGAGGATCATCCGTCGTAGGCTACGCGGGCGAGGTAGAGGCCGTGGGCCGGCGCAGTGCGGCCGGCCGCGCTGCGTGGCGCACCCTCGAGCAGACGAGTGAAGTCAGCGACGCCGCGTGTGCCGGTCGCGACCTCGAGCATCGTCCCGACAAGGACACGATTCATCTGGCGCATGAACGTGTCGGCCTCGATCCAGAAACTGAGCACTTCGTCTCCGCGCCATTCGGCGTGGAGCACATCGCGAACGAAGCGTGTGTGGTGGGTCTCGCTCGGGGTGAAGGCGGTGAAGTCGTGGCGGCCGACAAGCGCTGCGGCACAGGCGTCGAGCGCATCGCGATCGAGTCGGCCGGGGACGTGGAAGGCGCGGTCGCGCTCGAACGGCGAGCGGGCGGGAGAATTGTGGATGCGGTAGCAGTACGTGCGGCTCGTCGCGCTGCGCCGGGCGTCGAAAGTGGCGTCCATCGGCTCACTCGCGAGGACCGCGACGTCGTCAGGAAGCAACGAGTTCAGGCGTAGCGGGTCGAGCGCCTCGTGCCCGTAGCTCGCTACCTGCCCCCAGGCATGCACGCCCGCGTCCGTCCTACCGGCGACAGATGTGGGAACCGGTTCGCCCAGCACGACAGCGAGCGCGCGCTCGAGCGCGTCCTGCACCGTGCGCTGACCAGGCTGCCGCGCCCAGCCGGCGAAAGCGGTCCCCGTATAGCCGAGAGTCAGCTTTGTGATCAACGAGCCACCTCGTTGACTCGGCAAATGCGGCACGCCGCTGGCGACGCAACCGGGCCAGCAGGAATCGTGTGGACGAGCGCCCGGATCCTAGACGAACTCGAGCAGAACCATTTCGGTCGAGTCGCTCTGCCGCGGCCCGAGCTTGACGATGCGGGTGTACCCGCCCGGTCGCTCCGCGTAGCGGGGGGCGACGACCTCGAACAGCTTGTGCACCGCGAACTTGTCCTGGCCGAGCGCGGAGAGCGCCTGGCGGCGGGCGTGGAGGTCACCGCGCTTGGCGAGCGTGATCAGCTTCTCTATCTCCGGCTTGGCGGCCTTGGCCTTGGCTTCGGTCGTCGTGATGCGCTCGTGCTCGATGACCTCCTTCGAGAGGTTGCGCAGCAGCGCCTTGCGATGCGCAGGGTCGCGGCTAAGTTTGTGGCGGGTCTTCTGGTGGCGCACTTCGCCGTCAATCCTCGCGCAGATGGAGGCCCCGCGCCTCGAGGGTCTCGATCACCTCGTCGATCGACTTCTTGCCGAAGTTCGGGATCGCGTTGAGTTCGGCCTCGGACTTCGAGATCAGATCGCCGACGGTCTGGATACCGGCGCGCTTGAGGCAGTTGTAGGAGCGCACGCCGAGCTCCAGCTCCTCGATCAGGATGCCCCACTCCTCGCCCTGCATCACCAGCGGTGCGCCCGCACCGGCGCCGCCGAGAACCCCGTCGAGCTGCCCGGCGGGACCGGCACGAAGCTCCTCGACGCGGTCCTCGTCTGTGAAGATCGCGAGCTGGGAGATCAAGAGCTCGGCAGCCTCGCGAAGCGCCGCCGAGGGCTCGACCGAACCGTCGGTCTCGATGTCGAGCGTCAGCTTGTCGAAGTCGGTGCGCTGGCCGACCCG
>JBEKBL010000254.1:0-3592 GCA_050015415.1 Solirubrobacteraceae bacterium | reverse complement strand
GCCGACGTGCCCGCGGCCGCTGACCCGTACACGCTGTCCGTCGGCAATGCCCGCCGGGATGTCGACCCGGATCGTGCGGCTCCCGACCTTGCGTCCGCGCCCCCGACACTCGTGGCAGGGCTCTTTGGCGACGCGCCCGTCGCCGCCGCAAACGTCGCACGTCACGGTTCGCATGACCTGGCCGAAGGGCGTCCGCGCGACGCCCTGCAGCTGCCCGGCGCCGCCGCAACGCGAGCAGGTCTCGATCGGGGTCCCGGGCTCGGCGCCGTTGCCGTTGCAGTTCCCGCAGCGATCGACGGCGTCGTAGGTGAGCTCGAACGATCCGCCTTCCGCCGCCTGCGCGAGCTCGAGATCCAGCTCAACCGCCACATCGCCTCCGCCGGCGGCCCGCCGTCCACCGCCGCCGAAGATGCCGCCGCCGCCCGCACCGAAAAAGGATTCGAAGAGGTCGCTGATCGAGCCGAACTGGTCGAAGTTGGGCTGATAGCCCCCAGATCGCAGACCCTCGTGCCCAAAGCGGTCGTAGGTCGCGCGGCGTTCCGGATCAGAGACGATCTCGTAGGCCTCGGCAGCCTCCTTGAACTTCTCCGCCGCGTCGGGATCCTCGGTGTTGACGTCGGGGTGAAGCTCCCGCGCAAGCTGGCGGAACGCCTTCTTGATCTGCGCCTCATCGGCCTGGCGAGAGACGCCAAGCACCTCGTACGGATCGCGTGCGGCCACTACGACTGGCTGTAGACGTCCTCGACGAAGCGCGAGAGCTGGCGCGCGACCGCCTGAACGCTCGCGATCGCGATCGCGTAGTCCATCCGAACCGGCCCGATCACCGACACGGTTCCGAGCTTTTGTGCCGTCACACCGTAGGGCGAGGCGACGATCGCGAGCGTCTGCAGCCCGGGCACGTCGTTCTCGCGACCGATCCGTACGAAGGTGCCGCGCTCGGCGAGCGCACGGCGGAGCAGCTCGACGAGCGCCACACGCTCCTCGATCAAGGCCATCAGCTCGTTGACCGCCTGGAAGCTCTCGAGGCGATGCGCGCCGAGCAGTCGCGAAGTGCCGTCGATATAGAGCAGGTCCTCGCCACCACCGCGCAGGTCGCTGAACGCGCCCGCCAGCTGATCGATGAACGCCCGCTCGCGCGGACCGAGTCCGGGATCGGAGACGAGCCGCTGAGCGAGCATCCGCGCCCCGATCGGCAGTCCGCCGACGCGCTCGTTGAGGTACTCGCCGGCCCACGCCACCAAGCCGGGATCGATCGGCCCCTCGAACGTACGCAGAAACTTCGAGACGCCGCCAGACGACGTGATGACGACAACCATCACCACCCCCGCCGGCAGCGTCATCACCTCCACGCGGTGAATCGTCGCGCGCTCGACGGCGGGCGCTGTCGCCACCGCGAGCAAGTTCGTCATCTCCGCCAGAGCCTCGGTCGTGGCGCGCAGCGCCACGTCGAGCTCGCGTCGCTCGGGGCTTAGCGACATCGGCAGATCGAGCGCCGTCGAGGGCGGCGCTGCAAGCAGGCGATCAACGACGTAGCGATGCCCCGCATCGGTCGGCACGCGGCCCGCCGACGTATGCGGGTGTGCGAGCAGGCCGTGCTCCTCGAGCAGCGCCAGCTCGTTGCGGATCGTCGAAGGCGCACTCGCGAGCTCAGGGTCAGCCGCCAGTGTCTTGGACGCCACGGGCAGGCCGCTCGCAACGTACGTCTCGACGACCTTGACGAGAATCGCGGCTTGACGTGTGGTCAGCTGGGGGCTTCGGATGGCGCCTACGGCGGCACCCTCGCCGGCGGCTCGAGGCGGAGCGGGCATGGAAGAACTTTACGAGCTTGGGGTCGCGGATCCGCGCGCGGACGCCTACAGCTCGATTTCGGCCGTTGCGCCGCGGATCACGGCCTTGCCGCGCTGAGTGGCGGTGACCGTCACGATCGCGCGGTTATCGCGCTGCTCCTTGACGGTCGAGGTGATCGTGATCTCCTCCTCTGGAAGGGCTGGGCCACGGAACTGGACCGCCAGGCGCTTCAGCTTCGCGGGGCCTCCGGCGGCGCCGGTCTCGG
Organism: Solirubrobacteraceae bacterium; assembly: GCA_050015415.1. Taxonomy (GTDB): domain Bacteria; phylum Actinomycetota; class Thermoleophilia; order Solirubrobacterales; family Solirubrobacteraceae; genus Palsa-513. Next base: position 1,539 of record JBEKBL010000254.1, on the reverse strand, counting down.
CTCGTGCCAGGAGCGCCATCGTGTAGAGCCCGTGGAGAATGCGGCCCGGCAGCCCGACTGATTTCGCGTAGTCCTCGTCGATGTGGATCGGGTTGAAGTCGCCGGATGCGCCTGCGTAACGGACGGTGGCGTAGCGGTCAGGCGTGACGCTCAGCGCCGGCAGCTGGCTCCCTGGCTCGAGCGTACTCACGTCCGCTGCCTCACGACCACGGTCCAGGTGCCCTCGCAGACGTCCTGACCGCGCTGGTTGCGCGAGTTCGTCTTGAAGACGATGAAGCGCATCCCGAGGCGTTGGCTCACATCGGCGAGCGACGTCCTCGTGGTTATGTGGTCGCCCGCGATCACGAGCTCGCCCCAGTCGAACTCCTGGCCGCTGTGCAGGAGCATCGCCAGGTCGATGTCGAGTTCAGGGTCGCCCATCGCCGCTGCGAACGCGGCGCCCGAATAAACGACGGCGAACATCGGCGGCGCGACGACGTCGGCGTGACCTGCGGCACGCGCCGCACCGACATCGAAGTACAGCGAATCGGTCTCTCCGACGGCCCGTGCGTACTCACGGATCTTCTCGCGACCAACGGCGTAGTCATGCTCCGGGAAGGATCGGGGCGTCAGCTCGGCACTAGCGGGCACGCGCCGGACAGCCTAGCGTGGCGCCTGGATCGGGCCACAAAGCAAACTGCGGCCGGCGCTTTCCCAGCGCCGGCCGCAGCTGCACCTCAGAACGGAATCGGCTCTTCCTCGAGGTCGCCCTCCGCTTCGAGCGCTGGCCCGACCCGCGAGGCCAGGAACTGGACGTTGTCGGCGATCACCCCGACCGCCTGCCGCCGCTCGCCCTCGTCGGTTTCCCATTCGTGCCAGTCGAGACGACCGTCTATCGCCACCGGCCTGCCCTTCTCCAGAAACCGCGCGCAGGCCTCCGCGCTTGCACCGAAAACCGACACGTCGAAGTAGTTCGGCTTGTCGATCCACTCTCCACTGTCGCTGCTGCGCCAGCGCGCGCTGCACGCGACACGCAGCCGGCAGACGCTCGTCCCGGTCGCGGTCGAGCGAAGCTCGGGATCGCGGGTGAGGTTGCCGACAAGCACGACGCGGTTTATCGCTGACATTTGAACCGCTCCTTCCTTTGTTGAATCCACATCCGATCCCAAGCTACGGTGCACTTGGGATGGGACTCGTCGATTGCGTCGGCGATCGCAGATCGTCGTAGTCCAGCGCGAGCACCCGAACCGCCGACGCGCGCTCCTCGGCGACCGCCCGCTCGAGCGCCCGCACCACCACCGGCGTGCCGTAATAGACGACTCCCGCGACCCGCCGGCAACGCGCCCAGCCGCGAATGATCGCGCGCAGCCGCTGCGGCGCCTTCACGGTCAGCTCGACTTCGATCGCCAGCGGCAGCTGGCGCGCCGAGCCGAGGGCGCAGCACACCAGGTCCGGGCGGTGGACGTCGGACGAGGCGGCAGCGCTGAAGCCGAGCTCGGCACTCGCGATCAGCCTGCGGGCGGCACGCTCCCAGGCGCGCAGCTCGCGCTCCGAGTGAAC
>JBEKBL010000253.1:0-3594 GCA_050015415.1 Solirubrobacteraceae bacterium | reverse complement strand
AACGGGATCAGCGTCACGAACATCAGCAGCACGAGGTTCGCCAGCATCAGCGTGCGATCGGCACGCTCGATTCGCTCGAACTGGGCGTGGTGGTTCATCCAGATGATGCCGATCGTCATGAAGCTCACGGCATAGGTCGCGTAATGCGGCCACTCGCGGCCGAGCGCTTGGGCGAGCTGGCCCTGCTTGGACTCGACGTGCAGACCAAGAACGAGCAGTGTGATCGCGACCGCGAAAACGCCGTCGCTGAACGCCTCCAGGCGGGCCGTCGAGTTTTCGCGGGCCGGCATCGCAAGCCGGACGCTAGCGGGTCAACCGGCATAATCGAACGCGATGAGCGGACCGAGCGCCGGAGTCGTCACGGGGGCCTTCGAGCGTGCCCCGTCCGTCTTTCGCGAGTGGGTCGAGATCACCGAGCCAGGCCGCTACCACCTCTTTGTGGCATCGGCCTGTCCGTGGTGTCACCGCACGATGATCGTGCGCAAACTCGAGCGGCTCGAGTCGGCGGTCGGGATCTCGCACCTTGATCCGATCCGCGACGATCGCGGCTGGGCGTTCACCGGCGGCATCTACGAGGACCCTGTCGAGGGAATGCGGTTCCTTTCGGAGGCCTACGAGCGAACCGCGCCCGGCTACCGCGGGCACGTCAGCGCGCCGGTCCTGTGGGACCGCGAGGAGCGCAGGATCGTCAACAACGAGTCGAGCGAGATCATCCGCATGTTCGGCGCGAGTCCCCTCGCGAGCGGACCGGATCTCTACCCCGAGAGCCTTCGCGACGAGATCGACGCGATCAATCACCGGGTCTATGAGACCGTCAACAACGGCGTGTACCGCGCCGGCTTCGCGCGCACGCAGGCGGCCTACGAACGCGCGGTGACCGCGCTGTTCGAATCACTGGATTGGCTCGATCGGCTGCTCGACGAACGACGCTACCTCCTCGGTGACGTGCTAACGGAAGCAGACTGGCGGCTCTTCCCGACGCTCGTGCGCTTCGACCCGGTCTACGTCGGCCACTTCAAGTGCAACCTGCGCCGCCTCGTCGACTACCCGAACCTCTGGCCCTATGCACGGGAGCTCTACCAGCAGCCCGGCATCGCCGAGACCGTCGTGCTCGACGAGATCAAGCGCCACTACTACATGACGCACCCGTCGATCAATCCGAGCGGGATCGTGCCGCTCGGGCCGCTGATCGACTTCGACGAGCCGCACGGCCGTGATCGCCGCGGCGCCTGAGCGCGCGCCGCTCGCGTAGGGTCTTCGGTCATGTACCACGTCGAGCTCCGCGAGTCTCCGCAGCGGGCGCACGCCTTCAACCTGGACGCGGCGCGCCTGCATGCTGAAGTCGTGAATCCCTGGTTGGCGGGTCAGATCTTCGAGTTCGGCGGGAGCGAATGGGTGCCGCAGCGGATGGGTGTCGTGATTCTCGAAGGACCCGAGCTGCCGCTGCACCGCCTCGGGATGGGACGCGGCTGGAACAATGCTGTGCGCGAGAGCAAGGACGTAACGAAAGAAGTGCTCGAGGCGGCGCAGGCAGCGAACGCAGGCCGTGCGAGCACCGTTCGCGCGGGCGCCGGCCGAGCACCAGACATCGAACGCGACATCCTTGCGCGCTGCGCCGTCGGCCCGCTCAGCCTTCCTGCCGTCTGGGATCGCGCCGAGATCGTCGCACCAGACGCCTCGGCCGGCGAGCGTCTCGTGCTCGCTGAGGCTGCCCTCAACCACTTGCTCGCCGAGGGCCATGTCGAGCTCTGCCGCGGCGAGGCTCCGAGCGCCGCCTCGCTGCCGCCGAGCGAAGCGGACGCGGTCCTTCGTGCCAGGGAAGCCTGGAGCACCGAGCGCTCGAGCGGCCTCTTCGTGCGGTCGGCGAGCTGATCGGGTCCCCGCCGGCTCCGGCCGGAGGGCGCACCGAACCATCTACACTGGCTACCCGGCCTGGTGGGCGTAGCTCAGCTGGTAGAGCTCCGGGTTGTGGTCCCGGCGGTCGCGGGTTCGAATCCCGTCGCTCACCCTTCGGCAGTGGCTGGAAATGCGCTGCCTTGTGCGCGGCCAGCGCCCGGACGTTCAGCGGTGCTGTTTGAGCGTGAAGCCCGCACTGAGGACTGCCATCGCGTTGGAGCTGACGCTCAGGTTGGCGGTCAGGTGGTGCAACTCCTTGAGCAGGCTTCTTCCAACCTGATTCAGCCGCAATGTGATCGTCTTCGTCGTACCGCCAGCAAGGGTGGTGGTGTAGCTGGCGACCGTCACGATCTTCGTGAACGCCGACGCGGCAACAACGCGCCCATGTTTCAGCGTCTCCTTTGCTGCAAGCACTGTCTTGACGCGGCAGCCGCTCCCGCTGGGACAGCGCATCGTCACGACCACGGCGTCGCCCTTGACGTTCGTGGTCAGACCGAGACCGAGCGATGTGCCGGCAGGAAAGCCCTCGATCGGCATGCCAGCGCCGTTCGATGTCGAGGATTCGAACGGGTTGGCCGCGCCGGGAACGAAGATAGCTTGGATCCAGAGATAGTTCCCGGCCGGCGGATTCGTGAAGCCGCATGTGGCGGTTGCCGAGCCGTTCGCTGGCACCACCGGAACAGCTGAGCACCCGGCGATTGCCGTCCAGTTGGGTTTGGGCATGGAGCTTGCCGGGACAGCTGATGTCGGCGGCGTGAACGGAGACACGCTCTCCTCGAATTCGACCGTTCCCTGCGGCGTGCCGCCCGTCGACGTGACCGTGGCGTTAAGGGTGATCGGAGCTTCCGGATCCTCCTTGGCCTGGGTCTCGGTCGACGTCAGCTGCGTCACGGTGGGCGAAGGGGGCTTGCTGGGGGTTGGGGGCGCGCTGTAGGTAACGGTGACCGTCTCGGGCGAGTTGGTCGTGTTGTAAGTGATCGTGAGCTGTGGCTGTACGCCCGCGCAGTCCATCTCGATGGTGTCGCCCGAGCTGGGCGCGTTGTTGAACGATCCGGTCAGGGAGCCGGTCGTGCTGAGGATCGTGTAGGTGGCGCCGTTCGTTAGTGTTGGACAAGCGTTCGCGTCGTCTGTCGACTGGATGTCGAGGTACGCGCCGTGAAGCGCAATGCCGCCGGTGGCGGTCAGCTGCGAGCTACCGCTGCCGATCAGCGGCAGGTAGGAGCTGGTGTTCTCGATCGTCGCCAAGCCGTCGACCGCGAGCGTGCCCGACGGATCGCCCGGGGAGATGAACCCCTCGTCGATCTCGAGCGGTCCGGTCGTGCCTGTGCCGGTTAGACCCGTATTCTCAACGGTGATCGGTTGTCCGTCGGTCGAGTCGAGCGACGCGTCGCCGAGGTCCACCCAGCCGTTTTCGGCCGCGTCCACGCCGAACAGTCCCTGGTCGTCGCCGCGGACGTTCACCGCGCCGACCTCGTTGTCGCCGGACAGGCCGAGAACTCCGTAGTTCTCGAGCACCGGCGCCAGCACGTCGCTCGTAGTGTTCTCGGCACTGAGCCCCTGGTCGAGGACCAGTTGCCCCTGGCCGGAGGGCCCGCCGTCGATCGACCACGTCTGGCTGGCAGTGAGCTCGAGCGGGATTCCGATCTCCGCGCCGCCTGCATCAGATGAGGTCGTGCTCGCTGTAATGCCGCCCGCTCC
>JBEKBL010000252.1:0-3636 GCA_050015415.1 Solirubrobacteraceae bacterium | reverse complement strand
TCCCGGTAGCGGTACTCCTAAGTGCTGCGAGTTCGGCGTTTCTGCGTCGTTAGCCAGGCGCCGTGGACAAATGCGGGCAACGATGCCGGCCCGCGGCCGGACGCGGTGACCACTCCTCGGTGGTTGCTGCACGCAGGAGGCGAAACCTCGGCTCAACGGCGCAGGCGAGCCGTGGGCGGCGCCACCACTGACTTTCGCGGGAATATCTTCGACTGGTGGCGGGCGGTACGTCGAGAGAAGGACCGGGAGCGAGTGCCCAAACTGCCTGCCGACGTAGAGCGGCTGGCGGCCCTCACCGAGCAACAGGGACGCGAAACTGTGGCGGAGGTCGTAGCGGCGGCGATCCAGCCATTCCCGTTGCGGTCGCGCTCGACGCTCACGGCGCCTGCTCGCGGATCATCCGGATGTCGACGTCGTTGAGTTCGACGCCGAGCCACGCCCGATCGGCGGTCAGAGCCTCCCTTGAGAGCCGGCTCGCGAGCGCAAGGCACGCCCGGTCGGCGAGCGAGAGCCCGGCCAAGCGGGTCAACGGGCGCAGGCGCGCGGCCTCAGTTGCATCCGCCAGTGTGAACGGCTCGACCGTGATGGCTCCGTCGAGCAGGCCACGCTCGGTGAGCCGCGTAACCACGGCCGTTGGATCCGCGCCCCGCGTCGCGAGCGTGCTGAGCGCCTCAGCCAAGTTCACGATGGAGATGGTCGCGCCTCCTGCGATCGCCTCCGCGACCACGTCGCCTCCGAGCTCGTTTCCGAGGTAGGCGAGCAGCGCGGACGCGTCGAGCACTGGGGATGCGCTCTGCTGCTCGGGCACCTACTCCTCGCTGTCCGCCTCGGCCCGGCGCTCGGCAAGCAGCTCGTTGACCAGCGATCCACTCTTCACGAGGCCAGAGAACACGCCGCGGTTCTCTTCGGCGACCGCCCGATAGGGTCGCAGCGTCAGCGAACCATCGTCCTCAGCGCTGACGAGCATCCGCGTGCCGGGCTCCAGGCCTAGCGCGGATCGGATTGAGGACGGAAGCACAATGCGGCCGCGGTCGCCGATGGTCACTTGCCCTTTGTGGGCCATGATCGAAGGGTACCACAGTATCGTACACGCCCACCAGCTCATGGCCTCCCACTAATGGCGTCTGCCGATGCGGCGCCGTGGCGCCGGCTCGCCGTGATTCAGGCCGGCCGTTCCTGTGCCTCACGCAGTCGCTTGACCATGAGCTGAAGCAACGGCCAGAGTGTCTCAGGGTGCGACTTGGCGAACGACCGGAACACCGGTTGCGTCAACATCAACGCGCGCACCTCTGTGTCGGCAGTCACCGCGGCGGAACGGACATTTGTACCGTCGATTAGTGCCATTTCGCCGAAGAAGTCGCCCGGCCCGAGCGAGCTGACGGCGACGTCACGCACCGCGACGGTGGCCCGGCCGGTAGCGATGACCGTGAATATGCAGCCGAACTCCCCCGTGTCGGTCAGCGCCGTGCCGGCTGGGAACGTTCGATCGTGGACGTCCTTGGCAAGCTTTCGCAGGTCCTTCTTCGGCACCGCACTGAACAGCGAAGTGGAGGCGAGCAACTCGGCGACGTCGGGCATGCCGAGATCGTAGACGAACGTACCGAAGCGAATCCGGGTGCCCGGCGCTCTCGGTGATCGAGGCGGTGAAGTTGGAATCGACGATTAGCGCCCGCTGAGCTGTCGCGGCGAGCGCATCGCGGCTGCGGAGTGCATGTTGACCGCGGCCACCTGCTGGTCGGGTTTGCGCCCGACCCCGACGCGTTCACGCTCGCCTTGGTTGCCGCCGATTAGCTGAATACGCGCGCAATGCGTTGCGCGGGAGCGCCTTGGGCGATTTACAACTCGATCCGGCATTGAGCGGTCTCCTTGCAACGGAGATCAAGCGTCTGTGCGCGGAGAACCTGCTGGGAAGCCCAGCGCATTCGATCTTTTTCAAGGACCGTGAAAGTCGATTCGTACTGGTCAGCGGCGGCTGGCTCGCGCGCTACGGCCAGGGTCACACGCTGGCCGAGGTGGTCGGCAAGACCGACTTCGACTTCTTCAGCCAGGAACACGCGCTCGCTGCGCAGGCCGATGAGAAGCGCGTGCTCGAGACCGGCGAGCCGATCCTCGTCAAGGCCGAGCGGGAGACATTTCACGCCCGCCCCGATGCCTGGGCGCAGACGATGAAGATGCCGCTGCGCGACGAGCGGGGGGAGATAGTCGGCACCTGGGGGACCTCGCGCGACATCACGGCGCAGATGCACGCCGAGCAGGCTCTCGAAGAAAGCCGTAAGGACATCCTCGCCAACGACGGGTTGCGGAGTGTCATGTTCGAGCGCAACCCGCAGCCGATTTACGTGTACGAGCGAGACACGCTGTCGATCGTCGGCGTCAACAACGCTGGGGTAGCAATCTATGGCTACGCGCGCGAAGAGCTGCTGACGATGAAGATCAGCGAGCTCGTCGCACCGGAATCGCTGCCGAACTTCTTCGCCTCGCTGCAGATCCCCCCGGGAGCAGTACATGTCGGCTTCCGTCCGGCCCAGTCGCGCCGCCACAGGTACAAGGACGGCACGATCGTCGACGTCGAGGTCACGAGCAACGACGCGGTGCTCGACGGCCAGGCCTGCATCATCGCCTCCGTCCAGGATGTCACCGCGCGAACCCTCGCGGCGATGGACCTTGCGATGGCGCGTGACGAGGCGGTCGAGGCATCGAACATGAAGTCGGCGTTCCTCGCCAACGTCAGCCACGAGATCCGCACGCCGATGAACGGCGTTCTCGGGATGACCGAGCTCCTGCTCGACACCGCGCTCGACGAGGAACAGCGGTTACTCGCGGTGCAGGTCGTGAGCTCCGGCGAGCTGATGATCGACTTGATCAACGACATCCTCGACATCTCGAAGATCGAAGCCGGACAGCTCGATCTTGAAGTGATCGACTTCGCGCTGCGCGAAGCGATCGAGAATGCGTGCGCCACCGCCGAGCGCCAAGCGCTCGCGAAGGGACTCGAGTTCGCCGTCGAGGTCGCCTCGGACCTGCCAGAGCACGCTCACGGCGACGGCCGACGGTTGCGCCAGATCCTCCTCAACCTCGTCTCGAACGCCGTCAAGTTCACGGGCAAAGGCAAGATCACGGTTTCGGCCACAACGCTCGACGGACCGGAGCGCGGGGTCCGCATCGAGGTCACCGACAGCGGCATCGGGATCGAGCCGGCGGTTCTTGACCATATGTTCGAGCCATTCACGCAAGCCGACGCGTCGACCACACGCAACTACGGCGGCACCGGCCTCGGGCTCGCGATTGCGCGCGAGCTGAGCGAGCTGATGGGCGGCGCAATCGGCGCCGAAAGCGCAGTCGGCAGCGGCAGTAAGTTCTGGATTGAGCTGCCGCTTGCGGTGCCGCTCGCAGGCGAAGGCGACGGCTCGCAGCCGGCGCCGGAGGGCGGCATCGCGACCAGGACCTGGTCCAGCGCGCCGCTGGTGCTCGTCGCCGAGGACAGCCGCGTCAATCAGATCGTCGCAGTACGCACGCTCGAGCGCTGTGGCTGCCGCACCGAGGTCGTCGCCAACGGGCGGGAGGCCCTGGAGGCGCTCGCCAAGCAGCATTACGACGCTGTCCTGATGGACTGCCGGATGCCCGGGGTGGACGGCT
>JBEKBL010000251.1:0-3659 GCA_050015415.1 Solirubrobacteraceae bacterium | reverse complement strand
TCCCCGCGCGGGATCTTGACTTCGACCGTCGAGTACCCGGCCTGCCGCTGCTTCTGCACGTTCGCGGCGACGAATCGCTCGAACTCCGTGGCGTCGCCGTTGGGTGACGCGCCCGCCGGGCCGGCCGGCGGCGCGCCAGCCGCCTCATCAAAGATGAAAAGCCGTGGCGAGAAGTCACGTTCGGCGACCCAATCCCCGCGCAGCTCCTCCTCGATCATCTCGCGGAACGCGTCTATGCCAACCCGGTCGACGAGCACCTTGATCCGCGCCCGCGCGCGATTGGCGCGCAGATCGTCCTGGCGGTTGAAGATCCGCAGCGCCGCCTCGGTCACCTTCAGATACTCGCCGTCGTCGGCGCCGACGAATTCGTAAAGCGTCGGCGCGACACGCGGCATGATCGACGTGCCGCCGCCGATCCTGATCTCGAAGCCGCGCCGGCCATCCTTGATGCGCGGAATGAAGCCGCCGTCGTGGATTCCGGTGATCGCGCGGTCTTCGTCGGTCGCCGAGAACGCGGTCTTGTACTTGCGCGGCATCAGCTGGCAGACCTCGTTGCGCACGAAGTAGCGCACGTAGGCTCCGACATAGGGCGTCGGATCGAACAGCTCGTTCTCGCAGACCCCGGCCCAAGGGTCGCCGGTCACATTGCGAACCGTGTTACCGCAGCCTTCGCGCGAGGACAGGCCGGTCGCCGAGATCTCGCGGATCAGCTTCGCCGCGTCAGGCAGCGGTACGTGGTGCAGCTGCACGTTCTGCCGCGTCGTCAGATGGCCTTTGCGCAGCGGCACGTAGCGTTCGACGGCGTCGGCGAACGCATCGAGCTGCTCGGGGTTGATCCCGCCGAAGGGCAGCTTGACCCGGATCATCTGCCGCTCGGCCTGTCGCTGGCCGTAAACACCCTGTTTCAGGCGGAACCCGATGAACTCGCTCTCAGGAACGTCGCCTGCGAGGAACGCCCCCGACTCCGTGTCGAAGTCATCGAACTCGCGTTCGATGATCGGGATCACGTGTCCCGGAACGTTCTCGTATATCTCCGGGTCGGCCAGGGAACCGCGCGCCATTCCCGGAATACTACTGAAAGGCGCTCCGCTTTCGGCTAATTAGTCCGCGACCCCACCGCGCCATCCCGCCGGGCCGCGCAATTCGCCCCGAACCGCCTCCAACCGAGCCACCCGAAGCCACCTGCTCTCAACCGGTGCCCCAAGCGCAGGCGGAGCCGTATCCCGAAGAAACCGCGACACGGCCGCAACAATCGCCGCGGCCTCCGCCGGCGAGGCGCCTCCAGAGCGCCCCGCACCGCCAACCACAATCTGGCCAACCGCGGTCACGCCTGCATTCTCGCCGATGGCGCGAGGACCTAAAGCGGGATGTTTCCGTGCTTGCGTTTCGGTCCCGGCTCGCGCTTGGTTGCGAGCGCGTGCAGCGCGGTAATCAGCTTGGGACGCGTCTCGTGCGGGATGATCACGTCGTCGATGTAGCCGCGCTCGGCGGCAACGTATGGGTTGGCAAAGCGCGCCTTGTAGTCGTCCATCAGCGCCTGGCGGCGCTCGGCCGGCGCGTCATGCCCGGCGAGCTCGCGCCGGTAGATGATGTTGGCGGCCCCTTCGGGTCCCATCACGGCCACCTCCGCAGTCGGCCAGGCGAAGTTGAAATCCGCTCGCAGGTGCTTCGAGGCCATCACGTCGTAGGCGCCGCCGTACGCCTTACGCGTGATCACCGTGATCTTCGGGACGGTCGCCTCGGCGAATGCGTACAGCAGCGTGGCGCCGTGGCGAATGATCCCGCCCCATTCCTGTGCCGTGCCCGGCAGGAACCCCGGAACGTCGGTGAAGGTGATCAGCGGGATGTTGAAGGCGTCGCACGTGCGAACGAACCGTGCGGCCTTCGCCGAAGCGTCGATGTCGAGGACGCCGGCGAGCGCCGCGGGCTGGTTGCCGACGACCCCGACCGAGATCCCGTCGAGCCGCGAGAAGCCGCAGACGATGTTGCGCGCAAAGTGCTCGTGCACCTCGAGAAATTCATTCTCGTCGGCGATCAGCCGGATCACGGCGCGCATGTCGTAGGGCTTGTTCGGGCTGTCGGGAACGACGCTGTCGAGCTCTAGGTCCATCCGCAGCGGATCGTCGGTCGTTTCGAGGGGCGGCGGCGACTCGAGGTTGTTCTGCGGCAGGAACGACAGCAGGTAGCGCGCCTCCTCGAGGCAGTGATCCTCGTCCTCGGTCGCGAAGTGCGCAACGCCGGACTTCGTGTTGTGAGTCATCGCCCCGCCGAGTTCCTCGAAGCCGACCTCCTCGCCCGTGACCGTCTTGATCACGTCGGGCCCGGTGATGAACATGTGCGAGGTCTCCTTGACCATCAAGATGAAATCCGTGATCGCGGGGGAGTAGACGGCGCCGCCCGCGCACGGACCCATCACCAGCGAGATCTGCGGTATCACGCCCGAGCAGGAGACGTTGCGGAAGAAAACGTCGCCATAGGCGCCGAGCGAGACGACGCCTTCCTGGATCCGCGCGCCACCGGAGTCGTTGATGCCGATCACGGGGCAGCCGATACGCGCCGCGAGATCCATGACCTTGCAGATCTTCTCGCCCATCACCTCGCCGAGCGACCCGCCGAAAACCGTGAAGTCCTGGCTGAAGACGCACACGCGGCGGTCGTCGATCGTGCCATGCCCGGTGATCACGGCATCTGCCAGTGGTCTCGTCTCGAGCATGTTGAAGTCAACCGTCCGGTGGCGCACAAAGCCGTCGAGTTCCTGGAAGGAGCCCGGGTCGAGCAGCTTCTCGATCCGCTCCCGCGCCGTGTACTTGCCCTTGGCGTGCTGCTTCTCGACGGCCGGACCCTCGGCGTGCGCGGCCTCGCGACGAAGCTCCTCGAGTTGCGCGAGCTTTTCGGCGTAGGTGTCCGGAGCGTGACTTTCCATCGCGCCGGGGATCTTAGTTGCGTGCGCCAGGGGCACGGGAAGGGATGTCGCGGACGCCCGTTCCGTCTCGGCCTGCGTCGCGTGAGCGCCCGCTGCCGATCAGGCCACAGGGCGGTAATGACCGAAGACCTCGGCCATCGCGCCGCAGACCTCGCCGATCGAACAGCGCGCACGCAGAGCTTCGCGGATCGCCGGCAGCGCGTTCGCTGTGCCGGCACAGGCCTCCCGCAAATCCCCCAACCGCTCAGCCACGGCCTGCTGGTCGCGTGCCGCCTTGACCTCAGCGAGCCGTGCCACCTGCGCCTCTTCGGTCTGCGGATCGACGCGCAGGATCGCCTCTCCGCCGCCGTCGTCTTCGTCGACGTACCGATTGACCCCGACGACGATGTCCTGCCCGGTCCGGTAGCGCTCCTGGTAGCTCCAGGCAGACTCGTCGATCTCGCCGACGATGAAGCCGATCGCCGCCACCGCGCCACCGAGTCCATCGATTCGCTCGATCAGCGACCTCGCTCGTCGCTCGATCTCGCTCGTCAGCGACTCGACGTAGTAGGAGCCCGCGAACGGGTCGACCGTGTCGGCGGCCCCCGACTCGTAGGCCAGCATCTGCTGCGTGCGCAGCGCGATCTTCGCGGCGCGCTCCGTCGGCAGCGCGAGCGCCTCGTCGTAGCCGTTCGTGTGCAGCGACTGCGTGCCGCCGCAGACCGCGGCAAAGCCCTGGAGGGCAACGCGAACGATG
>JBEKBL010000250.1:0-3673 GCA_050015415.1 Solirubrobacteraceae bacterium | reverse complement strand
GCACGTTGACTTTCAGGGTCGTGCGTTCGCGGTAGAACCCTTCGAGCTCATCCGGCTCGATTCCGTAGGCCCGAGCGCGCTCCTCACGCCAACTCGAGTCCCAGATGCGCGACCCCTCGAGGACGGCGTCGGGGTTGACCGTGTTGACGCGAATGCCCTGGCTCCCGAGCTCCTCTGCAAGGCACCGCGCGAGGTGCAGCTCAGCGGCCTTCGCCGCGGAGTAAGCGGCCGCGCCCTTGCTGGGCGCGAGCGAGTTCTTCGAGCCGACGAAGATGATGCTGCCGCCGGTGCCCTGATCGAGCAGCGTGCGCGCGGCCTCGCGGGCGACGAGAAAGTACCCGCGAGCGAGGATGTCGTGGTTGCGGTCCCAGAGCTCGCTCGAGGTCTCGGTGATCAGAGCACTCGAGGCGATGCCTGCATTCGAGACCACGACGTCGACACCGCCGAAGGCGAGCGTGGCGGCCCGGTAGGCGCCGATGATCGAAGCCTCGTCGGTGACGTCGACGTCAACCGGGACCGCGGCGTCGCCGAACTCCGCCACGACCTCGGCGGCCGACTTGCTGTCGATGTCTGCGACCACGACCACGCCGCCCTGATCAACGAAGGCATGGGCCGCAGCGCTGCCAATGCCGCCGGCCCCGCCGGTGATCAGCGCGACGACGCCCTGGAACTCGCGCGGCGGCGGTGCAAGCGACAGCTTGTAGAGCTCGAGCGGCCAGTACTCGATGCCAAACGACTCCTCGTCGTCGAGCGAGACAAAACCTCCTAGCGCCGACGCTCCGCGCATCACGGCAATCGCCCGGTGATAGAGATCGCGCGCGAGCTTGGCGGCCTTCAGCGTGCGCCCGACGCTGACCAGGCCGACACCCTCGATCAGCACGACGCGAGGGCTCGGATCGCGGAACTCGTCGCCTTCTTCCGCGTGCCGATCGAAGAAGGCGCGCTCCGCCGCCTGAAAGTCCCGCACGACCTCGACCACGCGCTTGCGCAGCGCAGCGGCGTCGTCGAGCTCGGGAGCGAATGCCACCCACGCCGGACGGCGCCTCGTGTGGACCAGGTGATCGGGGCACGCCGCGCCAACCTGCGACAGCTCGGCCGAGTCAACGCCGCTGACGAACTCGAGCACCGCGGCAGAGACGTCGACCTGGAGCACACGCGGCCCGTCGATCGAGAGCGCGCCCCGCAGTGCCGGGAGAACCTCCACGAGCAGGCGCGTCCGCTCCTCGTCGTCCAGCGCAGGGCGCCTCGAACCGCCAAACGCGGGCGCACCGTTGGCGCGCAACGCGACGAACTCGGCAGCCCGATTGATCGCGTCGAGCGTGGCCGCGTAGGACTCGGCCGCTGTCGCGCCCCAGGTCACCAGCCCGTGCTTGGCGAGGAGCACGAGCTTGGCGTCGGGGTTCGAGCGGACGGCGTCCGCGACGAGCTTCGAGAGCGCGAAGCCCGGCCTGATGTAGGGAATCCACACTGCGTCCGAGCCGAAGCACTCGCCGGCCAGTCGCTCGCCATCGGTCGCACCGACGATTGCGCCGATCGCATCGGGGTGCGTGTGGTCGACGTGCGGGTGCGGCGTAAAGGCGTGAAGCAAGGTCTCGATCGACGGACGCGGCATCGACGGGTCGAGCTGACAACGTGCGAGGTAGGCGACCATCTCCTCGTCGCTCATCGTGTCGCGCTCGAGTAGCGGCATGATCTCCTCGAGGCGCAGCCCGGCGAAGCCAGCGCGGTCGATCGTCGCGAGATCGCTGCCCGATCCCTTGACCCACATCACGCTCGTGTCGCGGCCGGTGTGGTCGGCCTGCACAACCTTGACCGAGGTGTTGCCGCCGCCGAAGTTCACGACGCTCCGATCGCTCGCGAGCAGGTTCGAGCGATAGACGAGGGCGTCGAGGTCATCCAAGCCGGCGACGCGCGATTTATCCCAAGCGTCCTTGACCGAAGGCGTGACGCTGCTCGGTTGGTGCGTGGTCCCAGCCACTAGTGCGAAATTGTCCACTCAGCTGCCATTACAGCCCCAATTCAATCACAGAAGATCATGCACCGCTCGGGACCTGCCCGGTCCACACGACGCTGCGTCGCGGCGAATCGCCGCTGCGCGAGGCCGGGACATCCGCGGCTGGCAAGGTGCGCCATGTCAGTTCGTTTGTCGAAGCGCAGCGCGGGCTCGCTGCCGCGCCAACAGCTCGCGTCCCCGCTGCGCGAACACTCGGCCATTTGGCACCAGCACGCTGAGGACGAGGAGCGCGCCGGTCACGACCTGGAAATCGTTCTCGTTCAGGGTCGTGGCGACCAGCACAAAGCTCTGGAGGCCGGCGAACAGGAAGCCGGCGAGCACGACGCCGACGATTGTCCCGCGGCCGCCGAAGATCGACACGCCGCCGAGCAGCACAATCGTTATGACCCTCAGCTCGAAGCCGATTCCGATGCCCTCCGCCGCCGAGTTGAGCTCGAAGGTGTAGAGCATGCCGACCAGCGCGCAGACCACACCGGAGAAGATGAACAGCGCGAGCTTCACGCGCTGCACGTTGAACCCCGCATGCCGCGCGGCCTCCTTGTTGAGGCCGATCGCGTGCAGCGAGCGGCCCAACGGCGTCATGTGCAGGACGACGCCGACGATCACCGCGAACACGAGAAACACGAGGACCGAGTAGGAGAGGAAGGGGACACCCGGAACCGGGTCGACGCCCAGCGTGTTGAAGAACGAGGGGAAATCCGAAACCGTGTTTGCGCCGAGGATCACGTTGGCGATTCCGCGGTAGAGCGTCAGCGTTCCGATCGTCACCGCAAGCGAGGGCAGACCCACCACCGTCACGAGCAGCCCGTTGATCGCGCCCGCCACGAGGCCGACGGCGATCACGACCAGGAGGATGAGCGCCAACGGCCAGTGGTGAAGCGTCAGGTAGCCGAGCGTCTCGCCACCCAGCGCCAGGGTCGACGCGACCGACAGGTCGATCTCGCCGGTCATGATGATCAGCGTCATCGGCAGCGCCATGATCGCCACGTCGCCGAGGTTCGTACACGTCGTGAAGATGTCGTAATTGGTGAGGAAATAGGGCGACGACGCGGTGCCCAGCACGAACACGGCGACCAGTGCGATCGCCAGCGCCACCTCCCAACGGACCACTCGGCCAAACGAGCCGGCGATCGTCGTTCCGGCGCCAGCCGGCGCCGGGGCGCCTTCGTCGTGCCTTGCGCTAGGCGCCAAGACGCACTCTCCGCCGTCGCAGCGCGGTCGACACGCGCAGCTGGATACCGCGGTCCATCGTTATCGCGACGAGCATCAGGAAGCCTGTGATCCCCTCGGTCCACGTGGACGGGAGGATGCCCGTGACGTTGAGCGCAGAGTTGATCGCCTGCAGAAGCAGCGCGCCCAAGGCTGCACCGACCACGCTGCCGCTGCCGCCGAAGATCGCGACGCCGCCGATCACCACTGCGGCGACGATCTGCAACTCGAGTCCATTGGCTGCGGTCGAGTCGATCGTGGCGTACTCGCTCGCCCAGAGGGCGCCGGCAACTCCGGCGCACGCTCCGCTGATGACGAACGCGGTGAAGACGCGCTTGGCGATCGGTATGCCGGCCAGGCGCGCCGCCGCGGGATCGGAGCCGATCGCGTAGAGATCGCGCCCGGCGCGGAACGCGTGCATGTAGTAGGCGGCGAGCGCAACCAGGACGG
>JBEKBL010000249.1:0-3674 GCA_050015415.1 Solirubrobacteraceae bacterium | reverse complement strand
TCGGCGCCGACGCGCCGCCGGTCTCCTCGACCAAGTCGGCGATTGGGCACCTGCTCGGCGCGGCCGGCTCGACCGAGGCGCTTGTCTGCGTCGAGGCGCTGCGCCGCGAGCTGCTGCCGCCGACGATCAACTACGAGGTGCCGGACCCCGAGTGCGACCTGGACTACCTGACCGACGGCGCGCGGCCCGCGCCGGGGATCCGGCTCGCGCTGTCGAACTCGTTCGGGTTCGGCGGCCAGAACGCCTGCCTGGCGTTCGCCGCGGCGTAGGCTTCCGCGAATCGCCGGCCCGCCGCACGCATCTCGCAACGACACCGAGCTCGCGATCCTCGACGCCGCCCGCACGGCCCTCGACGAGGAGCCCTACGAGCGGATCACGATCGACGCGATCGCCCGGCGCGCGTTCGTCAGCCGGACGGCCGTCTACTTCTACTTCCCCAACAAGCGGGCGGTGATCGACCGCCTGATCCAGCTCGCCTTCAGCGACATGTACGCCGCTGCGGAGCCCTACCTCGAGGGCGACGGGGACCCGCGGCGCGACATCCACCGCGCGCTCGCGCGGACGCTCGCGACGGTTCACGAGCACTCCTCGGTGCTGCTGCTGGCCGCCCGCCTGAGCGGCCAGATGGATCGCCTGCCGGCGGAGTGGGAGCCCTACATCATGCGCCTGCGCAACGCCGCGGCACGGCGAATCCGCCGTGACCAGCAGCGCGGTCTCGCCCCCGACGACATTCCCGCGGGCACCTCCTCGCGGGCGCTGCTTGCGATGGTCGAGGGCCAGATCGTGCGCGAGGTCGTGATCGGCGGTGGCGACGCGAACGAGTCGGTGCGAGTGATGGCCGAGCTCTGGTGGCGTGCCGTCTACTCGCCTGCGCGCCCCTCGCCACGGAGGGTGCGGCCGAGTTAGGCGGAAGGCCTCGGCGCATGCGCCGAGGCCCGGATCGGTGCATGCACCGATCCGCCGGGGCGCGCATGCGCGCCCCGGTAGTGCTAGGCCGGCTTGCGGGCCTTGATCTGGTAGACGGCGGTGTAGCCGACGTCGAAGCCGTGGCGCGCGGCGCGCAGGTAGAGGCGCCAGATCCGCAGGCGCTCGATCCCGGCGAGCCGCTCAGCCTCGTCGAGATGCTGGTCGAGGCGGTCGTGCCAGTGGCGCAGCGTGTCGGCGTAGTCCTTCATGAAGCCCTCGACGTGCTCGGTGTAGAAGCGGGCGCGCTCGAACGCGAGCTGGGTGCGCGAGAGCAACAGCGGGTGACCGTCGGGGAAGACGTAGCGCATCGTGAACTTGTCGGCGGTCGGGTCCTCCTCCGGGCGCATCAGGCTGATCGCGTGGTTGAGCAGGAGCCCGCCGGGTTTGAGGACGCGGTGAAGCGCGGCGGCGTAGGTGTCGATCTGGGACTCGCCGACGTGCTCGGCCATGCCGATGCTCGCGATCGCGTCGAACGGCTCGTCGGACAGCTCGCGGTAGTCGGCGATCCGGATCTCCACGCGGTCCGTGAGGCCGGCGTCGGCGACGCGCTGGCGCGCCAGCTGAGCCTGTGACGGGGACAGAGTGATTCCCGTCACGTGCGCGCCGTACTCGCGCGCAGCGTGGATCGCAAAGCTTCCCCAGCCACAGCCGACGTCGAGCAAACGCTGGCCCGGCTGGAGCTCGAGCTTCGTCGCGACGAGGTCGAGCTTTACCCGCTGGGCTTCCTCGAGCGTCAGCGCGCCGCGTGAGAAGACGGCGCAGCTGTAGGTCATCGACTCGTCGAGGAAGAGCGCAAAGAACTCGTTGCCAACGTCGTAGTGGTAGCGGACCGCTGCGGCGTCGCGCTCGCGGCTGTGGCGCTCGCCCTTGAGGATCAGCTCGCTCTGGGGCCGGCGCGGGATGCCTGCCGGAGCGGCGGCTAGAGCGAGCGCCGCGAGCAGGCGCGCCTTGTCCTTGTTCGCGATCGCAGGCGGCACCCAGTCGTCGACGACGATGAACGCGGAGTCGAGGTCGTCGCAATCGAGCGAGCCCTCGACGTAGGCTCGACCGAGGCCGAGCGGTCCGGGAGCGCGCAGCGCGTGCGCGATCGCGGAGGCCCGGCGGATGTAAAACGTCGGCGCGCCGGCCTCCGTGGCAGGAAGTCGGCCGCCGTCCCAGAATTCGAGCGAGAAGGGACGCGCGGGCAGCACGCGGGCGAGCTCCCGGCGAAGCGGGGCGCTGATTTTGAGAAGGGCCACCGGAAAAGCCTAGAGAACGAGCGAGCTCGGTGTCGCTCTAACCCTCGACTCGAGCGTTAGAGCGAGGAATCAGCCCGTAAAAGCGGCACCGGCCCGTGACATAACCAGCCGACCTGCGTTATGTCAACGTCGCTCCGGCGTGTCATTCAGACCGGCGTCAGGATCATCACGGGGATCACGCGACCTGCTTTTTCTGCGTATTCGGCGAACTGCGGGCTCCCCGCCGCAACTGCTGCGAACAGGCGTTCGCGCTCGGCCCCTTCCGCCTCGCTCGCCACGACCTCGACCGTGTCCTGCCCGACCTCGACGTGCGTCTCTGGGTGGGCCTTGAGGTTGTGATACCAGCCAGGATTCTCGGGCGCGCCGCCCTTCGAGGCCACGATCACGTAGCGGCCGCCGTCCGCCAGGTAGACCAGCGGGTTGACACGATGCGTGCCCGATTTCGCGCCGGTGTGATGCAGCAGGAGTAGTGACGAACCTTCGAACATGCCACCAACGCGGCCCTCGTGCGCGCGAAACTCCTCGATGATCCGGGCATTGAAGTCCGCTGGGTCGCTCGCCATCAGATGATCCTCCCACCTCGCTCAGATTGCGCCATCCGCGTGTTGCAGTCTATGCAAAACGCTCAGGGCCGCCTTTCAACGCATCGGACGTTACCACGCGTGGCGGCGGCAAATATTTAGTCACACCGTCAACTTTTGTACGACAGTGCCGTGGTTCAGCCGAGCGCGCCGGCCGCGTTCACATGACGCGGCCATGTGTCAGCCTCTCCTTAGCGCGTATACGCACGTCAAATGCGCTTCGCGTCGGCCCACTGTCGCGCCGCGCCGGTCCCCGCGACGGTTCGCTGTGACGCTCTGTATCGTACCCGCCGGTGAGACACCGGCGACGGCCGGGCCGGTCGCTCGAGGGTGCTGTTCAGGGGTAATGGTCGATGAGCAAGCCTGAGAACCACGAGGGGGTCACGGACGGTCTTGACGACGCGAGCCAGGAGGCGCTCGACGAGATTCGTGCGCGCGCCAAGGTCGAGGCGGAGGTGTCGCCAGAGAACGCATTCGGACGGGCCGGCCAGCCGTTCGACATGCGCTCGCCCTTCTTTATCGGCTTCATTGGCGCGCTCGGCGTTGCCTGCGCGTTCGCTCTGGCGTACGTTGTCGTCGCGGCGAGCGAGGTGCTCATCCTCCTCGGGCTGGCTTTCTTCCTCGCCGTCGGGCTCGACCCGGCCGTCAGGTGGATCCACCGACGCGGCCTGCCGCGTTGGACTGCGGTCGTCATCGTCCTTACGGGCGTGCTCGCGATAGTGGCCGGGTTCGTCGCAACCGCCGCGCCGGTGGTCGCAACTCAGGCCAGCCATCTCGCCGCCGAGCTCCCGCACTACTATCGCGAACTTAACCGACACAACACCGAGCTCGGCAGACTCAACCGGAAATATCACATCACCCGTGCCTTACAGAAGCTTTTGCGCGGTGA